>CAYGVV010000114.1:0-6077 GCA_964353395.1 uncultured Candidatus Bathyarchaeia archaeon
CACGACTAGGAGCGATGCGTATTTTACTGAGAACTGGAAGACGTTTCTGAGGGTTCCTCGGTCTTTCTGCGGGTCCAGCTTGGAGAAAGCAGGAAACAGCATAGTGGTTACGGGTGCAGCGAAGAAGGTGATCAAAACCACAAAGTTCATGGCTACGGAGTAGTTGCCGATCATGGCGTCGTTCTTTACGTAAATAGCCATTAGGATGCCGTAATATTGAGTCAGGAAGCCTGCTAGGATGGCGCTTATTGACAAGGGGAGTCCGTATCTAAACATGATTTTTATGTTGCTTTTGATCTCTAATCTGCCAGCTGTTGGCTTCGGTAGGCTTTTGTAGATTGTCCACATGAGCAGCACGCCGATTAATCCAGCGATGAGGAAGGCTGCTGTGTAGCCTATCATGGCTCCGAAGGGTCCTAAGCCTAGTACTACGAGTACGATTATGAGGATGGTTTTGATGACGGATTGGCATACGAGCATTATGCTGTTAAGGTGCATTTTCTCGATGCCTGTGAACGCTGCTGTTGCCGTGTTCAGGAGTGCCCCGGTTAGTATGATGAAGGAGGCTACTTGGATTAGGGGAGCTATGGCGGGGCGTTGAAAAACGGTTGTGGCTAGAAAGCCTGAAAGCAGAAAGCAAACCATCGAGAGCACCAAGCCTAGCAGGGTTTCGAAGATTAGCCCAGAAACGAAGATGCCTCTTACTTTGGCGGCTTCGTTTTCCGCGTTATACTGTGCGGTGTATCTTATCATGGCGGAGTTTACGCCCATATCTCTGAACGTTGCAATGAGGTTTGGTGCTGTCAGGGCGATGGTGTATATGCCATAGTTGGATTCGCCTAGCAGCCAAGCGATGATTATCGTGCCTACTGCTGAGATGACCGTGGAAGCGACTAGTCCCCAGAGAAGGTGGAAGCCGCCTTTAACTGAGACTTTAGCCATATCTGCAGCTTTACTCATTCTGTTCTTTCCCAACGTTGCTTGTGAGTTTGCGAGTTAACAGATGTTAATAGAAGAGGTGTTTATCGCTTTTGGTAAGAACAAGCACAAGTGAATGCAAATTGGTGACTCAGAGTTATTTTTGGTGTTTTTTGGCATTTTGCTGCGGGAAAAAACTTTTTTGGTTTCCCTCTTAGAATGTGGTATTGCCTATCGTTAGCAAAGTTTGTTTAGGCAAACTGTTTAGCTTTAGCTCTGCCACTACCGAAAGATGACCAGAATAGCTTAGGCGAAATGGAAGAATGTAAGTCTTGAGAAGTTTGTCAGCAAAATTTGATAATTTTCCGACAGATTTAATAGTGTAAGACGACCAATATTTTGTTGGTGAAATAGTTTGACGGAAATGGAAATGGTCACAGTTTCTTCGAAGGGGCAGGTAACCATTCCTTCAAAGTTGAGGAAGCGGCTGAGGATTGTGAAGGGTGAGCGATTCTTGGTTGTTCAGGAGAATAGCGCTATCAAACTTGTTCCGGTTCCCAAGCTGTCAAAGTTGGCTGGCGTGGATGAAGAAGTGTTCAAGGGCAGAAAGCCTTCTGAGGAGATCGAAGCCATGAGAAAGGAGTGGACTAAGGAATTTGAGAAACGAGTTCAGCAAGCCTAGAATAGTCTTGGACACAAAGCCTCTCATTAAGCTGTTTGCAAAAGAAGAAGGCTGGGAAACCGTTCAGAAAATTCTTACACACGTGGAGGAGGGGGAAATAGAAGCGGCGATAAGCGTGGTCACGTTGACGGAAATCTACTGCAAATATTTGCACGAAAAAAGAGCAGATGTGGCTAAGACGAGGGTTGAAGAGCTTAGGTTCGCAGTATATGTTAGAAAACTGGATGTAAATGAAGAAGCCGCAATCAAGGCAGGAGAGTTTAAAGGAAAATATAATGTTCCTGTGGCCGATGCATTCATATCGGCTGCAGCATATTTTGATGACTCAATTGTGATCAGTGATGACGTAGACTTCAAGAGAATAACTGAGATCAAGGCCCTGACCGAAAAAGAGTTTCTCTCGCGCCTTGGCTGAATTTTCTACAGGATAAAAAATCGCGACAGATCCTTGTCCGACTCTGACGTTGTGATTCTCTTCTCCAGCATTTTTTCAGGTGCAAAATGCGTTTTTGGAGTGGATGAGCTATTGCTTTCTGATCTTGAATACAGTGGAAAAGAGCATTTTGCCCATTTGAAATGTTTTTGCTTACAGTTTGAGTGTGGTTATTAGTTTTTCGCTGAGGGGCGAGACCGACTCAAGAGACGCAACTGTGGAAAACTGTGCCCCAATATGGGCAAGGCGTTAATTATTCTGTCATGGTGAATAGAAACCTTTGCCGTGTTGGAAGATATTTGCAGTCTTTTCTTTGTCCGGAGCATTAACCTGATTTTTATTAATTATAAATAAGATTTATGATAGAGCAAGTGTGCTGTAGAATTGAATCTAAAAAAAGAAAAGGGAATGTTGTTTTTATTTATGGGTCGTGTATGTTGCCTTTGAGGAGGTCAGTAACGTCTGTGTGCCATGGTAAGGCTGTGCAGTTCCAGAGTGTTTCGCTTATGGTTCCTAAGACTTCAGGAATAGAGTACGTTGGGTGCTTTGCATCTGCATAGCTTATCTTGAGTATTATCGATGTCGCTCCGCATGGTGCATCCTGCAATTCCACGATGCCTGGCGACAGACCGCGCATTGAATCTCCTTTTAGCCATTGACAAGCGTAGAAGGTGTCTCTACCGTCGAGTCCGTATACTACGAATATTACTGTGCCGTTTATGTCCTTGGTGGTTGAGATTACTGCGTAGCTCGTGGCTGTGGATCTACCATAGACATTCCATGTTCCATCCCAGCCTCTGTTCCAGCAGGGTATTCCGGTTATGTAACCCGAGTACGGTGAGCCAGTAGCGAATTGTGGGATGCCGTAGAATGCGTCTGTGAAGTCGTTGTCGTAGTATGCTAGCATGTTTGCCATTGGACCGCCCACGGTTATGATGTTTGAGCTTGTGACAGGCCAGTATGTGCACCAGTCATCAGCGAGGTGTGCTCTGTAACCAACTGTGTTGCCTGTTCCAGGTATGTCTTTGTAGTCTTCTTTAGTGCCTACTGCTGCGGGGAACGAACCAGATGCCCAGGCAATTTTGCTCATTACATCGGGTATCTGAACGTCGTAGGTTACGCCATACATGTCTGTGCCTGCGATGCCTATGGCGATGTGCTTAATGGAATCGAAGCTTTCTGCAACTATTGCTGACCCAGCTGAGTCAACCGAGTTTGCGTCTCTTCCAACTGTTACCCATTCGTAGCGTCCTTTGTCGTTCTCTTCGATGGTGTTGTATAGCACTTTGATGTTTTTGCTTCCTGACGCTAGACCACTTATAGATGGCTTAATGGTGTTGACGCCTCCAAATGTAATGCTGTAGTCTGTGCCTCTTGCCTTTAGAACTCCGTTGACCAGGACTCTCTCTGCGAAGACACAGTAGGAGTCCCAAGTAGATGGGATCAGCTTGTCTTCTTCCATGTTGTAGACGCGTTCATAGCGTACGCCTTCGCTGTTAAGGTAGCCGACGCTTAGGTCGTCGATGATGGCAACGTTACCATTTTGGACTTGAACGCCGACACTGCCAACGTAGTACCCCTCATACAGGTTCGTGAAAAACTCGTATGAGTGGAACCCATTGACACCGTCAGTGAAGGCTGTATCTGCAGTGCTGCCTATAAAGTCCCCTATGGTGTTCAGAGTGTAGTGGTTCCAAGTTCCGATTGTCGCGATTGGATTAGTTTGTTCTGCGAAGAGGTTCACCCAAGCCCCAGTTCCGTCAGCTGCCGAATATAGCTTGATTTCTATGTGTGGGCCAACGGTTCCGGCGGTCATATTGTACCAGAAGCCGAAGTCAACCAGATCCTCGAATTTCAGTGTAAGCGGTGAGGTAGCAGTCCGTACGCCAGCTATAGGAGTGACCTTCAACATTTCGTAGCCTGTAGTGCCATCCAATTTCAGGGCCCAGTTCTTGCTGTGTGTTACAGCGCCATTCACTAACGTGTTCACCCATACGGATTCCGGTTTATAGTCATTCGCAGATTCCGAATCCTTAACGAAGTATCCTGTCCACCCATTCGTAGTAAAGCCAAGATTCGTCTTTTCATTGGGTAGGCAAGCGTAGTATATTGGGTCATTTACGCCATTTGTCAGTGTAAGCGAGGTGGCAGTATACGCGGATCGTATGTCTACCCAGCTGTATTCCTGTTTCTCTACGGAATCCCTCAAATCCCATGGGCTAAAGTGCATAGCAAGTTGCCATTGTACCTCTTTGTCTATAACGTTGGCGCCATTAAGTGCCATGTCTTTCCCGTCGTGATTGTTTGTTAAGCCCTTGACCTCAACAGCCCTGAACTGAGGTATGTCAGTGTGGTCCATCAGGAAGTCCCACTCGGCTATGATGAGCGGAGACTGCTTAGGCTCGCTTATACAGTCAGCTTCGGCAACGCCTACCAGCGGATCCAAGTATCTGAGTATTCCGTCAACAGTGTAGTCTGAAACTGGAGGCCACGTGGCTGTCCACGCAACGTAGTTACCGATGCCTAACGTAGTATCTGCAGATATCACTTGGGCGATGTCGTATGTATTCCAGTTTGTCTGAAACACATACTTGTAGACAACCTTGATGGAAGTACCGGTTGCAGGCGCCACAGTGAAGTGAAGCACTCCACTGACGTAATTGATCGTGTACGCTGAGGGGTCTACGAAGACTCCATCTTTCCATACTTTAACAAAGTCGTTAGCCATAAACCCAGTTGGCGGCGTGATTGTGAAGTCTTTGGTTGTTCCGTCTCCAGCGAAGTACTGTATGTCGTCTCTCGTCAAGTTTTTCGCCAAGTGCCAAGTGTTGTCATAGGGCGTGATGCCTCCGTCTTCGTAGAAGTGGGCGTAGCTACTGTAGCCAGGGGCGGCTCCAAGGTCGAACTCCTCGCGGTTGCTGAGCTGAACATCCAGTCTGCCCCAGAGGTGCATCTTCGGAATCGTCAGTTTGACATCCTTAAACAGAGTAACCTGCTTGGTAACCTTGTCGAATTTCATCGTTATCGCCAAATCGACAACTGGCCATGTTGTTACGCCTTGTTTGTCAAAGATGTGAGTTCGCGATACAACAATGTATTCCCTCGGACCATCGTAGAGAACCTGTAGAGGATCAGTCACGCATTGACCGTTAGTCTGCCTTCCGTAACCAGGGTTACTACCCGGCGTCGCAGCATATATCCAGTCGCCACCAAAACCGAAGCCATCACCGAACATAGCGAAAGCCCAAAGATGCCTATCCCTCTGCAACAGAGTCAAAGCAGGATCAGTATACTGAAGGTCCATGTACCACCCGTTAATCCAAGAAGTCATAGGAATAACCGTAGGCGGACAGAATGGATCCCGAGTGCCATACTCCAAGCCAAGATAGTCGGCCTGAGTAGCAGTAGCCGGGTCCATGCCAGCAGGTAATCCAATCAACTCACCGAACTTTGAAAATCCAACGTTGAGACTCTGCGCAGTATATGGATAAAGCGAATACGAGTCTGTACTCAATACTCCGTTAACACTCGTGTACCAACTAGCGCTATCAGCTGCTTGCGCGGTATTTATAGAAAGTGGTGCAATCATAGCTATCAAGAACAATGTAGTCATCAATATTGCTGTAATAGATTTTTTCATATTTTTTCCTCAGTAGTTTTCATTTTTATTTTTTTTATTTCACTGGTTCTTAATTGCTATTTGCACTTTAAAAGCTTTTCCATACTCGCACGCTACCAACCTAGCAGAATTCAGGTTTTTCAGACGATTTCCGCTTACCGCTTAATTGAAAACTCATATAAAATCGAACGTGTATGGGTAAGTTCATACTAACTATTAGAAGCAGAGCCCTAAAACAGATTTAAGATGCGCGCGGATACTTTCTCCAGCCCAAAAGACCACTAAGTGCCCTAACTGCCTTAAACCCCAGAGAAAAGTGGTTTTGACCACTTTTGGCGAAATTCCTAGGCTAAAATTTCCCGATCTCAACACGCCTTATCCATTCGGTTCACACCAAGCTCGACTGCCACCAATAACACCTGCAG
>CAYGVV010000115.1:0-6070 GCA_964353395.1 uncultured Candidatus Bathyarchaeia archaeon
GTTAGCCCAGCTTTTCGGCTTGGAGTGAGATTTAGCGTTGGATGCAGTTTCCCAGAACCCCATGGTGATTGTCAAGCGGAACAGGGAGAAGCTTGGCAGCAGGTTTGTGGCGCCAGGAATACGCGTGGTTAAAGAGGGGAAGGATTGTTGAAGAGAGTTAAACGTCGGTATTTGGCTTTGCAGCTGGATTCGAACTGTGCGCTTGGTCCGAAGGAGTTTATGGATGCGGTTTGGCGCGCTGTTTCGCAGCTTTATGGCGAGTATGGTGCTAGCCTTACGAGTTTGGTGCTGATTGATTACGATTCGGAAAGCAAGAAGGCTGTGGTTCGCACTTCGCTTTCCACCGTGGCCATGGTGAGGGCAGCTTTGGCTTCGATTACGCGTATTGAGGGCAGGGAAGTGGCTGTGCATGTTTTGGCGGTTTCAGGCACCATAAAGGCGTTGTTTGAGAAGTTAAAAGCGTAGTTGCAGCTTTTTGTCTATTAGCATCTTGTTTTTGATGGTTTTCTGGCGGAGACAATTTGTTGCGTGAAAACAAAGCATGTGTTGTCTAATGTAAAGTTTTTGTTTGTGAAAAGACAATACAATTCGTGTTTTAGTCTCATTCTTGTTTGGACAAACTTTCAATTAATATACAGTAACATTTATCAACGACCAAACTGCAGTTGGTAGCATTATAAAGTGTAAAAGAGTAGCGGAAAAATGAATTTAGAAGACTTTTACTTCAAAATGCCCCCGTTAAAAACAGAACCCATCATTGACGATACCACACTGAGAGACGGCATCCAAATGCCAGGCTTAGCCGCAGCACCCAAAGACGCTGCCCGAATAGCGCAGCTCCTCAGCGAAATAGGCGTAGAACGGCTAGAGCTATTCCACTATCAAGAGCCTGATAAGAAAGCTGCGAAGCTTATCCACAACATGAAGTTGGATTGCAGGATTGCTGGGTGGTGCCGAGCGGTGAAAGAAGACATCGACAGCGCCATAACTTTGGGTTTCCAAGAAGTGGGAATTTCGCATCCTGTTTCGGACATCCATTTTAAGGCTAAGTGGCCTGAGAAAACGCGTGACCAACTCTTAGCCAACATCGTGGATGTAGTGGAGTACGCGGCGAAGGATCATGGGTTACGCACGTTTGTTCACGGCGAAGATAGTACGCGTGCAGACTGGGCGTTTGAGAAGAAGTGGGTTAACGCTGTTGCAGATGCAGGTGCCGAGTGCTACCGTATATGCGACACTGTTGGCATCGGTTTGTCTGATCCTTTGGCGCCTGTGACGAATGGGATTCCCGCCAAAGTCAAGGCGTTGAAGAAGGAAACGCGGATTAAAGCGTTGGAGATGCATGCGCATGATGACTTCGGAAACGCTGTGGAAAACACTATGGCTGCTGTTCGCGCTGCAGATGGCGTTTGGGACAAAATTTACTTGAGTACTACGTATCTTGGCATCGGTGAGCGTGCTGGGAACGCTGAGACTGAGAAAGTTCTGATGAACTTGTACATGCACTATGGCGTGATGAAATACAAGGGCAAAACGGAGAAGCTCAAGGAGACAGCGGACATCATCGGCAAAGCAACGGGTTACGTGGTTCCTCCTAACAAAGCCATAGTGGGCGATTATGGTTTCTCGCATGAGTCTGGCATTCACACACACGGCATCATCAACGACCCCTGGACTTATGAGCCTTACCCGCCTGAACTGGTGGGCAACACTAGACGCTTAACTATTGGCAAGCAGTCCGGCAAAGGCGGCATAAAACACAAAATTACGGAGCTGACTGGCAACGTTCCAAGCGAAGAACAGGTTGCTTCGGTTGTGGAGAGAGTTAAAGGGGTCTATGCAAATGGCAGAAGAGCTTCGCTGAAAGAGGAAGAGTTCAAGAAGATTCTCCGCGCACTTAAACTGCTCCCCGAAACCAACGGCAACAGCCACTGATTGTTGAAGGCTCACAAGAGTCCAATTTCTCCGATTTCTTTTTGGTTTTTCTTTAGAACTGTTGTGCTCTCGGAGACTACCCCCTCCCTTTTTTATAGGTTGAAACGCTAAGTGAACCTGCCTTTCAATTGTGCTTTGAGGCGGGTTTCCGATGTTAGAGCTTAGGATAGTTTTCTTCTTCGGAAGACGAGGGTGCCAATAGTCAGGGTCAACGCTGCAATTCCTATTATGGCAATCCAAGGTCCAAAGTTAACGCCTCCTGAGTCGGTGTTGCTTGCCGGAAGAGCCGACGCTCTTGGCGTAGTGTATGTTGTTGAAGGCGTTTCGATTGGCAGGCTTGTTGGGAGGTAAACATTTACTCGGTGTGTGCTGTGTGAATAATTGAATGCAAGCAGCCAAGAGTTGGCTGTTTCTGTTAAGGAGTAGGTAAGCTGATTCCCGTCTAAGTAGACTTTGAGGTTTTCAGCGTTCGCCATCAAGGTCTTGGCTATCGTGGCTTTCACGTAGCCCGAGGTGCCTGAAGCCCCACTGACAGTAAAGCTCAACTCCGAACTAGTGCTATTAAACGCCAACGAGGTAACTATGCTGTTGGATTCCACGACGAAGGCATGCTGGTTTTCGTAGGGTAGAAAAGTCAGGGCTGTGCTGTTGCCTGTGCTTCCGTGCGCAGCGTCCCCGAACCATGCTACGTGGAGTGTAAAGGTGCCTGACGCTGTGTTTATCCATTGAATGAGGTAGTTTCCGTTTTCATCTGTGGCGTCTGAGCTTATGGGATACGTTGCGCTTGCCCCCTCAAAAGAGTAGGACAAAACAACCGTCTCATTCACCAGTGGGGCGCCAGATGCATCGTAGAGTCTGCCAGAGACGTCCACGGTTGAGCCCGCAATGTTTTCTGAGCAAGCAGCCGAGATGGACAGAAAAGTGGGGATCTGAACAGAAACAGTCTTTGTTGCGGAAGAGAACGCTTCCGAGGCGTCGGTAACAGTGAGTGTGACGTTGAACTTGCCCGGAGCCGCGTAGATGTGGGAGACCGTCGGCTCCTGCGTAACCATTGTGCCGCCGTCGCCGAAACTCCACGAATAGTTAAGCGCCTGACCGTAGGTCTCAGGGGTTTCTGAAGCACTAAAAGTAACGGGACTGTTCACCGCAGCTTCAACTGGTGAAAAACTGAAGTCAGCATTGGGAGAAAGTCCTGTGATGTTTCTGACGTAGAAGGTTCCACCGGCTCCTGTCGACATGTAAACGTACCCTATGTCTTTGAAGGTGAGATCATTCATGGCGTCTATCGTGAGCGAACCCAACAGAGTGCCGTTTTCAGCGTATACTTCCCCTGTTACCGTGAACGGAGTCGCATGCACTTTAAGCTTCACTGTATACCAGACGCCCGCCTTAATCGTGGAATTAGACCTATCCACAGGCGGATTTGGATGCCAGAAATCGTATCCATTGTTGTATCCAATGCCATTGTAAACAAAAGGCTCCCAGTTGCATCCCCAACCGTAGAGATCACAAAGTTTATCGTGCCACGCAAGCAGGAATTGCCCTCCGGCTCTAGCCCGTAACCATAAACTGACGACGCGAAACTGCAGAGAAGTCATATTGATGCTTCCAAAACTGAATACGAAGCCTTCTCCTGCTTGGTCGACGAGTACTTCACCGAGAGTCTCAGCTTTCAACTGGAAAGAAATCTCGAAATCACCTTTGGGCGTGAACTCCTTGAAAAGGCATGGTCCTAGATGGCTGCCGTCACCACCAGAAAACGTGAGGGTTCCGTTGGACTCTGAGATTTTGCCGCCTTCAGGTCCCACTTGCCACCCGAGAAAGGTTTCGCCGCGGACATTGCTTACAAAACTCAGGGGAAATGCAGAAACCAAAACCAACGCCAAGGTAACTGCCCAGACGGATTTCCTCACCATACTCATTCCTCATCTGACTAAGCGAATGGGACTGCTCCAGCTGCTCACAGTGAGTATAGTCAGCGTGCCTATTAATTCTCCCTGAAGAACACAATGGTTCCCCCAAAAGAACATCTGCAAGCAAGCCTTTGTCTGCAACAAAACGCAAACAAAGAAAAGAAAAAGGAGCATTTTCAGGCTGACTTGAAAAACTTCGCCCTCGGCGAGCCGCAGATGGGGCATTTCTCAGGTGCCTCCCCTTCCACGGTGTTTCCGCATGTGCCGCACACGTAATAGTCAACTTTCGCCATTTCCTTCTTCGCCTTCAACGCGTCGACGGCTTTCTGGTACAGCTTCGCGTGTACCTGCTCGACTTTGTTCGCCACGTCGAAACTCCATGTTGCCTGCTTGTTGTTCTCCGCCTTGGCAGCCGCGAGGTACTCGGGGTACATCTTCGTGTACTCAAAGGTCTCTCCGCCGATGGCCGCATTCAGGTTGTCCAATGTAGATTTCACTTCGCCTGTGACTCCCAGGTGATTGAGCGCATGGATAGTTTCCGCTTCAGCCGCAGCTCTGAAGAGTTTCGCCGCCTGCGTGAAGCCTTCCTCTTCGGCTTTCTGTGCGAAAGCTAAGTATCGCCTGTTGGCTTGGGATTCGCCTGCAAAAGCGTCCTGCAGGTTCTTGTCAGTTTTGTTCATAACAATTACTCCTAAAATAAATATCCTTGAGGTCAGTTATAAGCTCTGCTGGTGAACCGCCCGAAAAATTTCCGCGTGAAACAGTTTTTTGAGAGAGAAACGCAAAGAAACAACACATCACTCTTACAAAGCGTAGGAAGAAACGAAAAGGCTACTTAGGCTTTCTGTACTGTCTGCAAATTGAATGAGAAAAGTCCGTTTGCGTGAGCAGTTTTATTCTCGCCTTGCAACGCTTACATTGCACTAGCGCATACGCGTTTTCTTCATATCCAAACTCGGAGTAGCTTTCGGGGTTCTCTGGGGAAATCAGGCTGCCGCATTTTGGGCAGTTAAACGAGTTAGCTTCTCTTGAAATAGGGGAGATTTTGAGTTTACCTTCCTTCTTGAGGTCATCCAAGACCAGCACGAAATCTGATGACGGTTTCTTCATGGCTGAACCTTCTGTAATGACTAATTATTGGGCATCAGGCGTTATTTGAGTCTTTCACCGCAAGTCTAAGCCTTTAGCATCAACTGAAAGTTCACATGAACCCAATCAACCGAAGACTACATAGAACCTGAAAAAGGAAAGTATATTAGTCCTGAAATGCTTTGGAACACCATAAGGTTTTTTGGTGAATAATATGGAAGGTGTAAAATCTTTTAGTTTGCCGAAACTGCCATACGACTACAAAGCCTTAGCGCCATACATGTCTGAGGAGCAGCTGAAGCTTCACCACGACAAGCACCACCAAGCGTACGTGAACGGCGCCAACGCCATCTTCGAGAAACTGGACAAAGCCAGAAAAGAAAATACGGACCTAGACATGAAAGCCACACTGAAAGAACTGTCCTTCCACATAGGCGGGCACCTGTTGCACAGCACATTCTGGGAAAACATGGCGCCCCCAGGCAAAGGCGGAGGAAAACCAAGCGGAGCCATAGCCGACGCCATAAACAAGGAATTCGGAAGTTTCGACCGCTTCAAAATGGAATTCACGAAGGCAGCTGTCAGCGTTGAAGGCTCAGGCTGGGCAGCGTTAGCCATGCAGCAATGCGTCGACAGGCCACTGATAATGCAGATAGAGAAACACAACGTGAACGTTTACCCGTCGTTCCGTTTCCTCATGGTTTTGGAT
Organism: uncultured Candidatus Bathyarchaeia archaeon; assembly: GCA_964353395.1. Lineage (GTDB taxonomy): Archaea > Thermoproteota > Bathyarchaeia > Bathyarchaeales > Bathycorpusculaceae > JADGNF01. The sequence goes on from CAYGVV010000115.1 coordinate 5,647, forward strand.
GTTTGGGAGCACGCGTACTATGTTGACTACAGGAACGACCGCGCCAAATTCGTTGAAGGCTACTGGAATGTGGTGAACTGGGACTACGCCAACAAAATCCTCAAACTGGCAAAATAGACTTGCCAACCCATTTTTTCTTTCTTTTAGGGTCAGCTTTTTCACAGTAACCCATTTCTTAGAAAAAATAGGTGCCGCCAACCCGTGAGTCAGCGCGGTTGCCGCGGTTTCAAGGCGGAGGCGTGATTTTTATGGCTTGCGTGGGGCACTGAGTCTCGCATGCCAAGCATTGAATGCAGTCCGCTTCGCGGGCAGGGTCAGACTTCTTCTCGGAAATCTGGTTTCCAGGCGCTTCACCCCAGTCATACAGCGACACGGGGCAAACGTCGATGCACACGCCGTCTCCGGTGCAGACGTCCCAGTCTAC
>CAYGVV010000116.1:0-6068 GCA_964353395.1 uncultured Candidatus Bathyarchaeia archaeon
AGTTTGATGTTGAGGTTGTTTTCAACTGTTTTTTTGATTTTGTAGCCCCATGTGGGTTGTGTTTCAACCAGCCTCAGCAGTTGGATGTCTAGGAGGTTTTTGGTTATGCGTTGAACGATTTCTTTTTTGTAGTCTTGGGTCATGTTTAGGTTCTTCTTTCATGGGCTTGTTTTGATGTTGTTATGGGTTTGCTTATTTGTTTTGTGTGACGGGTGATTGTGTGATATTGTGTTGGTATATGTTTTTATGTCTTTTTTTGTGCGTGAAGGTTTATATGGCGGTTTGTTGTTTATGAAGAGCATAATATGTCCACTTGCGTACCTATTGTGTATGTGTACAACACAAATACAGAAGGAAACCCAAACGCTCAACCAAAAAGAAACCGAAACAAAACTCATGAAAGGCCTACTCGACTACATAGTCCTACAGCTTCTAAGCACACAACCCATGCACGGATACCAAATAACAACCCAGATCCGCAAATCCTTCGGCGTCTACTTCGGACCCAGCACCGTCTATCCACTTCTCGGCACGCTTGAAAAGAAGGGCTGCATCACCAGCAAATGGAACATCGACAGCAAGCGCCCCAGAAAAGTCTACAAACTGGCAAAAGAAGGCCAAAACCTGCTAGTCCTCACCGAGGACTCACTAAACAAGATATGTAAGAGATTGGTTGAACAAGCGCCAATCAATCTGGGCATGACAGTTGAACCCACGGGAACCATACATCACTAAAACGCTCTTTTAACATACATGGTACACTCACAAACTCTGCAGCGGCTTTTTTTAACTTCTATACTTCTACTACGCTAAACTGCCCCGACCCCAAGAGGATGGCTGAAAACGTTAAAAGGAAAAGCCTTCCTAATCTAAACCGATGTTCCATGCGAAACCAAAACTCCATCAAAACTCCACTATACTGGGTAGACGCCTTCACCGATGAGCCTTTCAGAGGCAACGCCGCCGCAGTTTGCATCTTGAAAAAGCCACTCAACGCGCAAGTTATGCAGTCAATCGCTGCGGAAATGGGCATATCCGAAACAGCATTCATCCACAGCACGGAAGAAAAGCCGCTGAAAGAATCCAAGAACTTCTCGCTGCGATGGTTCACGCCTAAGGTTGAAGTGAAACTGTGCGGTCACGCCACTCTCGCCGCAGCAGCCGTCCTGTTTCATGAAATAAACGTTTCAGCAACTGAAGTAACTTTCGAAACAAAAAGCGGGAAGTTAGCCGCCAAGAACGTTGCTGATGGCATCTGCCTTGATTTCCCCGTTGAAACTTTCAAGCCAGTCAGTGCTGAACCCGAACTTCTAGACGCCACAGGCATAACCGAGGCTAAAGACCTCCAATACTCTGAACGACTGGGTATGCTGCTGATTAACTTGGCGTCAGAGGAAGAGCTTAGAAATCTGCAACCGGATTTTGAGAGGCTAAAAAACGCCAAAACAAAGGAAAACGTCAACGGCATCATCATCACATCCAAGGGGAAACCTCCGTACGATTTTGTTTCAAGATTCTTCGCCCCGCAACTCGGCATAAACGAGGATCCAGTGACAGGCTCAGCCCATAGCGTGTTGACCCCGTATTGGTCGAAGATTCTGGCAAAAACAGAAATGTCTGCTTATCAGGCTTCGGCGCGAGGCGGAAAACTCAAAGTTCGGTTGAGACCAGACAATAGAGTGGACATAGTTGGTAATACCTTCACTTTAATGAGAGGCGAACTGCACCTGCCACTAAGCCTATGCCGTTGAAATCGCGCCTTCTCAGGCTATCACGTGAATAAGCGTGGTTCAAATATACTTCTTCACCTATAATGCTACAGAGAAGCGCCTGATGGCAAGGTGGCAATTCGATGCAGCACGGCACTATCGCAAGCGAGGAACTGAGATGCCAAATTCTTGAAACTTGCAGACACATCGCTGGGTCATGCCAGATAACCGCTTTATCATTACCCGACGATGAAACCATGGGGTTGTCAAATGCAAGAGCCACTGTGCAAGTGCTGCTGATTATTCGAGATTTCCAACCCCGACTTGTGAATTACCCGAAGATAATTGAGGGAAAAAATGTTGTCGTCTTCGCTGTTGACCAGTGGATTTTTGAAAGAGACGTTGACCGCGGATTCCTAGGCGAAGCCTTAGCGAGTTCCCTAATCTTCCCTTATTCAGCCGTGGTCAACGCGGATTATCTGCAGGCACAGGAGATTGATCTGAAGAAGCGCCTCATTCTCGAATTACTCGAGAACATAGTTATCGGCTTTCCAGAACTTTCCTACCTCATCCAAATCAAACCTGAGTACTTCATGTACGAAGTGATATTGAACCGCGTCAGGGTTTTCCCACCTATGGCTTACGGCATATCAAGCCTCCTGTGCGGAGAAACCGACAAAGAGAAGGTCGAGTGTGTTCTCCGCGGCTACGTAGAAGCCCTGCGACAGTTAGAAAAGGACGGGCGAATCCGCTTCAGCAACGGATACGTGATGATCTCTAAGAAGTTCGTGCTCGAAAGCAAGAACCCGAGGGTCCGTTTCACAAACCTTTCTAAGAACGCGCCGCGAGCGCTCTTCACTTCCGTGTTCGGGCTGTTTCCCCAGCTGCTAAATTTCTTCGCGCAGAATACGGAGGCGTTTTTCAGGCTCCAGCAGTTTCCTTGGAAAAGGGAATTTGACTCGCGGCACTTCGTAGACCCGCAAAAATACGTTTTCGTTCCAACCGCGCGGGGGCTAGTCTCTTTGGCGGACAAGGTTGACATCGGCGCGTTTGCCCGAAAAGTGCTCTTGGACGGAGCGTACAGCAAAATCAGGGTTGAAGAGTTCGGCGGAGTCCTAAACGACCTGTACCTCATAAAAGCCTACAAAGAAAACACGGAAAAGAAAATCCTGGTGAAACGCTTCAAAAACTGGTCCAACTTCAAGTGGTTTCCGCTGTCAGTGTGGTCCATCGGCGCCAGAAGCTTCGCCGTGCTCGGCAAGTCTAGGCTCGAACGCGAATGCGCCATAAGCGAGCTTCTGTCAAGTGAAGGATTCAGCGTTCCCAAAGTCTTGCATGTAAGTAACAGTGAACGCTTGATCTTTATGGAGTTCGTAGAGGGAGAAAACCTCAGCAACGCCATCAAACGAATCGCCATGGCGCAGAACGGAGAAAGCATCCAGAAAGAACTTGAATTCATAAGGCAGGTTGGAGAACTGTACGCGAAAGTGCATGCCCTCAACGTCGTCTTGGGCGACACAAAACCGGAGAACGTGATGGTTGACAAGGAAGGCAAGCTTTACCTCTTGGATTTTGAGCAGGCCAGCCGCGACGGCGACAAAGCTTGGGACGTAGCTGAGTTCCTGTACTTCTCGGGACATTACCTTCCAAATAACGGTGAACACAAAGCCGAAGCCATAGCCGAAGCCTTCATCAGCGGCTACTTAAGAACGGGCGGAAACGCGGGTGTCATAAAGAAAGCGGGAATTCAGAAGTACACACGCGTCTTCAGTATCTTCACATTGCCATCAATTATACGTGTCATGTCGAACGTCTGCAGAAAAACTGGAACATGGAAGTGAAAAAATGGTCAAACCCACAACGAGCTTAACTTTCTACGGCGGAGTCAACGAGATTGGCGGCAACAAAATCCTGCTTCAAGACCGCGGCACAAGAGTGTTTTTTGACTTCGGCATGTCTTTTGCCATGAAAAGACAATTCTACAGCCCGCCTTTCTTGTCGCCGAAGAGTGAGCGAAGCCTGCAGGAACTGGGAATCCTTCCCAAAATCGATGGGTTGTACAAATTCGACAAGACTCCTCCGCAGGCGGATGCTGTGTTCATTTCGCATGGGCACTTGGACCACACGGCTTACTTGTCTTTCATAAAACGTGAGATTCCAGTTTACTGCGGAGAAACCACACATACGATTCTGCAAGCGTTGGGTGAAGTGCGTCGTGCTGATTTAGAGTTCAGCGTCGCCGACATTGACTTTAAAACGTTCCGCACAGGCAAGAAAATCACTGTGGGCAGCTTAGAGGTTGAACCGTTCCATGTTGACCACTCTATTCCCGGAGCCTACGGTTTCGTAATTCACACTTCAAACGGTGCAGTAGTGTACACGGGCGACTTCCGCGATCATGGCGCCAAGCCTGAGATGACGTGGGATTTTGTTGAAAAAGCCAAGGCGGCGGAGCCTGTGGCGGTTGTCACTGAAGCCACGAACATGACTGGTGCATCGGTATCCAGCGAAGCCGAAGTGCAGGGCAAGTTGAACAGCATTGTCTCATGCGCTGACGGCGTTGTGCTGGCTGAGTTTGGTTACTCGGATGTTGACCGCTTGAATAGCTTCTACCACATTGCCAAGAAGAATGACCGGTGCCTTGCTGTTTCACTGAAGCAAGCGTATTTGCTGGATGCACTCCGAAACGACAAGGGCTTGAAGGTTCCGGACCTGAACGACCCGAATATTCTGGTTTTTCGGAAGTCGAAGAAAAGCTCTTACAAATGGGAAAGTGAATTGGTGAAGAGATTTGAGGGACAAAACAAGGTTTTCGACGTGTTCGAAGCTTCGAAGCAGCAGTGCAAGATGGTTTTAGCTCTGTCCTTCCATGATTTTGAAGAACTTGTCTCACTTAATCCCGCACCAGGCAGCTGCTTCGTTTTGTCAGCGTCTGAGCCATTCAACGAAGAGATGGAAATTGACTATGAGCGGCTAATCAACTGGCTGAGGCACTACGGGCTGCCCCAGTACCACGTGCACGTTTCTGGTCACATGATGCCGCTGCAGTTGAAGAAAGCGCTCAGGACGATGGGCGGCAAACGGGTTTTTCCTATACACACCGAAGCGGCAGATTTGTTCGCGGGGTTCATGCGGGACCTGAAAAGCCAACTGACACTTGTCGAGAAAGGCAAAGAGTACACATTGTAGTTTTTCACATGCGAGCCGTTTTTATTCCTCGAAGACAACATAGTATGTGTGGTGACTGTTTTTGAGCGGAGAAATCCGATACTACAAAGGTCTTCATAAGGTACGCGTTGTAACTGAAAGCGCGGGCTACTGGATAGTTGAAGCCCTAGAAGAGTTTGAGGATACCCATGACGGCGAAAAAGTCACAGTTAAGGTTGGCGAGCAACGCATCGTGCCTCCAAGAACAGTCCACAAGCACAAGGATTTGCCTCCTCCCATAAAGGAACACGCGTACGAGTTGAAAATGGAGAAGAAAGTTAAGCGGATGGTTGCCGAAGAGGAAAAGAAGCAAACCAAGAAAAAATAGTTCTGCGATTAGCGCGTTCGGATTCTGTTTTAGTTCATAACTTGTTTGCTTCTGTTTGGTTGCCTTTCCTATGTTTTCTCAGCACTAAAGCGGATGCAGCAGCTATCAATGTAACCGCCATTACAGCGACTAAAGCAGTAGAAAGGTCCACGGGTGGCAACGGTTGCCCTTTGGGCTCAGGTGATTGCGTGGGTTCCTGCGAAGTTGAAGCGGACGGCTGTGGAGATTCGTCAGATGATGAGGGGCTCTGGTTGGGCTTTGGCGAGGGCAAAATTATGTTGATGTCGACTGGTTGCATTAGTGGATAGTGGTCTTGGTTTGCTTCGTTGACAGTATAGGGCGTGTCGCCGACGCCGTCGCCGTTCGCGTCAACGCCAGTGTAGTCGCTCCAGTAGTTCCCCTTTGAATGCCCATCATCAAATGCGTTGAGCGATGGGGCGCCTAGGAAGCCGCCTGCGTATATGGCTTGGTCGTCGACGTTTTTTGTGTTGTTGTCGAAGTTGTTGCGGAGGAAAGTGTTGTTTGGTGCGCCTTGAATCCATACGCCTGCGTTGTTGTTGGTGATGTTGTTTTCGACGAAGGAGTTGTTGGTTGCGCTTAGCCAGATTCCTCTATCGCAATTGCCAATGAGGTTTCTGGCTACAAAGTTGTTTGTGCAGGAGATGTCGTTTCTGGCTGGGAGACAAACGCCGAAGGTGTTGGCTGAGACGTTGTTTTCGGTTACTGTGTTGTTGGAGGAGGAAATCATCCAGATGCCTGCCATGTTGTCTGTTAAGATGTTTCTGGTTATGGTAGAGTTCAATGTGAAAGCGAGTGTTACTCCT
>CAYGVV010000117.1:0-6064 GCA_964353395.1 uncultured Candidatus Bathyarchaeia archaeon
TCCACCAGAGCACGCGGGGTCATGCCCTGCGCATTCAAGAACCGGTAAAGCACCATGCGCGTTGATTGGTCGAAAACCTCTTCGACAGTGGCTCGATCATGAGTGTGGTCGTGAATTTCCATTCTGTCTCTTCTTTCCACGTTTCTTTCTCTACGCGCAAGATTCTCGCGAACATTTCTGGACATAAGTGCTCATAAGTTTGTTCGTTGCGCGATATTTAAAACACTCTAACCCTCTATCTTCAAGCGAACAACAAATCTTCTGAAAGCCAATTCATCAATTAAGATAAAGAGGTTATATGGTTATGTAGCCTTTTCTGCGGAGAGTTTCAGCCTGCGCGTGCGTGTAACGCCAGACCACATCGCCACGCGTGTCAGCTTGGAAATCCCATGGCGAAACCAGAACAACGTCGCTTTCTCTAATCCAAACGCGCCTTTTCATTTTGCCGCGGATGCGACATAACCGTTCTTTCCCGTCTTGGCACTTAACCATAATGCGGTCGAAACCGAGCAATTTCACGACTACGCCTAAAACTTCGCCTTCTGAAGGATACACCATTTCGTGGATTACGCCTTCACTTAGCACTTTCTTTTTACCCATCGCAACATCTCTTAGATGCCTTTTTGAAGAGAATTGCAAAAACTTCCTTAAAAGCATGCTCATTAACACAAGCCGTCTTCCAGAGGAAACAGCAGTCAAGTTCGGGCCGTCGACTGGAAGATTGAGTAGGTTTAAATTTTCCCAGATGAATAAGCCAAGGTGCAGTTAAGCCGAGTGATAAAGAATGTCTTACGTTTTTAACATACCCGACAGGGATAACCCGAAACTTAAGCAGGTCATGGAGAAAGTCAGGAAGGACACGAAACTGCACACGTACTGGCGATGCGCGAACGTTATGGCTATTGAACGCATGGGCTACACAGATCACGGTCCAACTCACGTCAAAATCGTGGCTAATCTTTCGCTGAAACTGCTGCGCATCCTGATTGAAAACCAGGTTAAACCCAGCATCGTGAAGAATTACGGCATGAAAAACGAGGACGCAGAAGTCGTTGTGGTTCTAGGCTCCATCTTCCACGATTTAGGAATGATCGTAATTAGAAACCACCATGAACTGTACAGTGGGCTGATCGCTTTGGAATTCATCGAAAAATGCTTAACACCCACTTACAGCAAAGAAGAACGCGCCATAATCACGTCTGAAGTTTTGCACGCCATCGTATCCCATGAGCACCCGACCGTGAAAACGAACAAGCCCTTAACCATCGAAGCAGGCATCGTCGGCATCGCTGACGCCTTGGACATGGAAGCTGGCAGAGCAAGAATTCCGTTTGAAGCGGGAAAAATCGACATCCACGCTGTCTCGGCGTTGTCCATTGAAAAAGTCGAAATAATAGAAGGCGAAAAGAAGCCTATAACCATAAAGATCACAATGTCTAATTCGGCAGGAGTTTTCCAAATAGATGAACTGCTCAAGCCCAGAATCGAGACTTCGGGACTGCAAGACTATTTCCACGTGGTGGCTGAGATAACTGGGGAGAAAGAACGGAAGATCATCGAAAAATTCGAAATATAAACCATGAAAAACACACCAACCGCGTTGCTAGCTGCTCGGAAGTGCCTACCCCTCCCCTTTTTATAGGTTGAACTTCTGCGTTGAATACGCGGTCAAGGTTGGGTTTGTTTTTTTCGGAGGCGAATCGCGAAGCCAACAACTAAAGTCGCCGCTGTTGCTGTTGAGAGTGCAATCCATAAGGCGTAATTTACTAGGTAATGTCTGAGTTCAGGATGAAATGGCTCGGAAGTTGTGGTGAAACTCCAAGTGACGTCTTCACGGTGGATGAACACCGTCACGTTATAGGTAGTTGCGGGCTCCAACGGTTCGGCAGGATAAAAAACCACAGTTGCTGAAGGAGAATCGCCAATCTCAACGACTCTTCTTGCAATAGATATTTCAGGCGTTGAGCGGAAATTGCTTACCGAGGAGCCTCTCCAGGGACTTACCGCTATGACTGTATCCAGCGAAACATTAACAGAGTTAGATGCAGGCCCAATCATGAACGGAAAGACTTCGCCAACAGATGAACCGGAATACTGCGGGAACGAGTATGCAGATTGTGTATTAGAAATCCAAAAAAACACAGCCAAAAACGAACACATAAAAACTAAAGAAAGAACTAATATCACATGCAACCGTTTGGAGAGATTCATTTAACTCACCGCTGCCAAACAACCTTGCATTGCACAGTTATCCAAGCCTTAGTATTTAATTCTAACCTTAAAAATCTGCAGCGCAGGCAGTTCTTGTGTCTTGGCGGATTTTTCGCTGCAACATACTAATGGGTTTCCCTTTGCGCTCAGGGTCACGTGGTTATGCCGTACAAGTCCACTTTTACTGTAGCGTCCGTTGAAGCAGAGTTCACCTTCGCGTCCACCCAAATTTCCCAGATTAAATCCTGCGACGGAAACATACGCAGCAAGTCGTCGTCATTCAGCCACAAGGTTGCACTGCTGTTAAACGGTTTTGTGACGCTGTTTGAAATCACGTTATCCACCAAGTTCAGGCGGAACCGAACCGTAACGGTCTCGTTATAAAGGAAGCTGCCCTGAACCGTTATTTTCGGCTTGAAGCTGGCAATGGTCTGCGGACGCGCCTGAATGACCACAACTTGCCCGTAGTCATTGAGTGTGCCGATGGGAATGTTCACGTTTTCGCGTTTGAATACGGCGCCTACCCCGTAAATCCAACTGTTGTGAGGATTGTAGATCATGGCTGTCCAGCCGCCGAGGATGCTGACGCCTGCCTGCAGTATCGGCGCTTGATACGCTGTTGGACCTATTTTCACCGCGTAAAGAGAAGCGTTTTCTAAGTGTCCCGTGGCGAAGGATTCGAAGACTACGCTGTCCAGCAGTGTTTTGTACATTGATCCGTCAAGTTGCAGTCCTGTTTGGTTGTGTTGTCCGAATTCGCCTATCCATATCCTTACGTTCTGGATTTGGCTGTCGGTGAACTCCGCTTTCTCCTCCACAGTAATTGCTGTTGAATTATCTATTAGGTTGAAGTAGCAGCGGGTAACCTCGGTGTTTCCGTAGGAGCCTGTTGAGTTTTCATCTGTCAAGATGTTGCTTGTGTTTGTGCGGAAAACCAAGCTTTGCAGGCACTTGTTGAAGTGGACAGTGTCGATTTTTGCGCCTTCACTCCAAGTGTTCGTGTTGGCAAGTTCAAGCGCCACGCTGCAGTTCTCGAAAATCATGTTCGTCACCGTTGTCCTGAACGAGTTCTCGATCCTGACGGTTCCGTTGACTATACGTAAGCCTGAGATCTGGTTATACTGCGAACGCTGGAAATCTTCGCCTCTGATGAGGATTTTGTGACCGAGAAGAGCAAGGCTTGCACCATCGCTGTCCAACCGCGCATTATTCTTGTTAGTCATGGAAACGTCAGAGTTCAGTACGTATTCGTCAGAAGTAACGTATACTGAGCTGCCATTTGTTAAAGCTTGGTTGAACACGAGCGCTGCGTCGGTGCTGTTGAAGTCAGCTAGTCCAGTTCTTCCGTTCTTTGCCAGATACACTGAAATGTTGTTTAAATAATCCCAATAACGGTAAATTACGTAGTCATATTGTCCTATGGGTAATCGTGCGTTTAAGTTGTCGATTTCGCCGTTCAATCGCGTTTGGAGGTCATGGTAAGTTTGGTTGAGCGAATTGTAGTTCTGGATTATCGTTTGGTTGAGGGAAGCGACGTTCTGGTTAAACTGGGTTTCAAGGGTGCTTGTCCTGTAGACAATCAGGAACGTGTTTACTGCTGAAAATGCGAGGATGGCGATGAAGAGTATGGCTAAGGTGCGGTTTGAAGGGGACAGTTTCATGTTTAATTCTTCCTGAATTTTATGGTGCGCGTTTGGAATGATGTATGAGCGTTGTACGTTAAATAAAGTTTCCATAAAGCAAGTGAGTGCACTCTAGCTGTGATTTTTCTACTATACCCCCTATCGGGACGAGTGCTTGTGTTTTGGGCTCTGTTCGGCGTTCTAATTGTGAAACGGGCTCTTCCCCCGTCTTATTTCGTCCCAAAAAGGCTTAAAGTGTCCCAAAGTGTCCCAAAAAGTCACTGCATCAAGGGTACAGCACGGTATGCATGTTGAGTCGCTGTGCAATCCGGCTATTGGAAAGAGCAAACATGCGCTGGTAACTTCTCTGTACGATTTTAGGCACTACTTCTGTACCAAAACATTACGCGACTCAGGCGACCCATTCTTTACAATGTGCCAAATGGGTCACAAGAAACTCACAACCACACAGTTATACATGCACCTCGTAAACCTTGAAAACGACGAATGGACTTGCAGAGCCGCAACGACAAAAGAGGAAGCCATGAGCCTAATCGAAGGAGGCTTCCAATACGTCACAACAATCGAAGGAATACAACTCTTCAAAAAACGAAAATAAACAAAGATATAATCAGTTACATCAATAAGCTCTACAGTTTATTCGCGCTCATATACGTTCGCGCGCGCTCAAATTTTAGGCAAGGAAACAGTTCTAACACCAAACAAATGACAGGAATATTCATCAACCGATTTTTTTGATTAAATTTTAATCCCACACACCAACTGCTTGGTGCGGCAAGCTGGGTTAGATTCAGGGTTGGCTCAGGAAGCAAGGAAGAAATCAGTATTATTGTCTTATGAATTCTCCAAGGAACTTCGTGGGCATCAACAGAGATTTGAGAGAATTTCCTGAAACGTGTATTTCGGAGGACGCCCGCGTTTTCCAGATGGAAGTGGCTTCTGTAATGGCAAGACGAACTTTTCATTGAAGATGGTCAGGTCACGTTTTTTCCACCGTTGGCGGTTTTTGCGTTCAATCAAAAACTGCGCCGCCTTCATTGCGAGTAGAAGCGCTTTTTTCTTCAGTTTGAGATAAGGAATAAGAGCGTCAAACAGCATGGGAAGCAACACTGGGTCCGTTACACGCCAAGTGTAGACAGCGCCATAGACAGGACTCTTTGGATAAACTTCTCCAAAACCATACGCTATTTCTTTTACCTTTTTAAGAAGGTTGTGGTCTTTATTAGTAATCGAAAAATTCAGCTTTCCCCAAGCATGAAAGCAAATTCTCTGTTGTTTCTTGGGCTTATATCTCCTTGTGCTTATGGCTGCATTTATGCACCCTTCGCCGTCAAATAGACCAGCTAAGTAGGCTTTGTCCGTTTCCTTTAATTGCCGGTTAAGTTTCGACATAACAGTGTCGCCTGTAGCCTCCTCTGAATTAGTTGCATTTATATTTTTGTAGTATCGCAGGAGTTGCCGAAAGAAACTTTACTCTATCTATTTTTTCAACCAATTATTACTTCAACGATTATCGTAGATTTATTTTTGGTGTGTGTGGGATTGATTTTTAGTCCAACAGTAGCGTGAACTATTGATTAGCGCGCACGAATATGTCACAGAAATAGACGGAATCAAACTCTTCCGAAAACGCAAGTAACAATATAATCAATGCTTCAACGTCGCCTAAACCTGAACGGGTCGCTCTCGTCGCTTCGCTCCGAACCGCTCCCACCAACAACCACACGAACAAAACGACACATCAACACGATACTGCCCAAGTTTTCATAAAGATAAGTCTTAAATCTGCATGGTCTAGAATATGAAGATGAAGTCAAATGCCTAACCTCGAAGAACATTGCAAACATTCTTTTGACCGCTTTGGAGTTGAAGGACGAGATATCCATTCTTGGATGGATGAACCTTGCAGAATAGTAGGTGGTTCACATAGGGAATTTCGTCATAACAGTGATATAATAAAAGAGGTTGTGAAACGTTTCGGAGACAAATATGGACCGCATAATGCTATGGACGTAGCTATAGACCATCTTGAGCTTGACATGAAGGAAACAACGGTGAAAAGTATCGAAAAAAATGATGTTATTCTTTCAGATAGGGACTCCAGTGAAGTGGAAAAATCAAAATATGAACAAGAAAAGAAAGAACTGATAAGAGAATTGAGATTGTTAAGAATATCAGAAATCAAGACAAGTAGAATCAGAGATTTTATA
>CAYGVV010000118.1:0-6055 GCA_964353395.1 uncultured Candidatus Bathyarchaeia archaeon
TTAACTGTTCTCAACGAGTCTCTTACTGGCGAAAAGTCTTCTGACATCTTTGCCAACAGCGCATATTTGCGTAACATCCATCAACTGCCACTTGACCATTTGAAGGTGGACTATCCAGTTCAATACTTGCGTTAAATCGTAAATGGCAGGGAGATTAGTTTTGTTTTGACTGTTGGGTTGATTTTCAATCGTATTTGGCTGAATTGCGCTGTTCTGTAATTAATTGAATCAGAAATCTTGCTTGCCAGCGTTCAATATGACTGTTAAGTTTGGACTTGGGTCGTGTGACGGCTGTGTTCTTAGGAACACTCCCCTGCTCAGGGCTTGCTGGCGACCCCTAATGCACATAGAGCCTTTTTTGCCTTTTTGGTTTCAAACATTTCTGCATTTGGCAATATGCCTGACTGGTTAGCCAGAATTTGGACAATTTCTGTTTGGTTGTTAGTTAATCTTGCCTCGGCTTTTCGCCGAGAGTTAATCAAATTGATTAAAAGGTAAAGTCCTAAAATGTCTTTTTGAAATGGACTCCACAAAATTAGAAAGTGGGAATGGCAGGGGGGATATGACGCCTTATTCTGGGACGTCTTTATCTAACTTGTCCTTTGGAGTCAATGCATACCACCCAGTGTTCTCGTTATTCTTAACGGCTTCTTTTATGAAAAACAGAGAGAGAGGGGATTAAATTTTAATCCCGCACACAAGATAAAGTTAAACTGAGAACCAAAATAATTCCACCAACAAGCGTCAAAAATCAGCCAATCCTCACTCTATATTTAAAAAAAGGGCTGTTTCTGTTAACGAGCCCCATTGCCCTTAATAACAGTAATAAACCCATTACGAGTAGCATTAAACCAACAACTTGGAACAAACCAGTTATCATAAGCATTCACGATTAATTCTTGAGGGTATATTGACCTTCCTTGCTGATAAATATTGATTCCAGTTTTGAGAAAGACCAAAGGGTGGATTAATATTTTGTCTCACAGTTCCTCCACACTTTTAGGTTCAAAACTAATGGTTGATTTTTCTGTGAGCGGCATTATGGTTCACTTTGCGCTGTTTTTTCGCGGGCGGATTGTGTCCCACGTGACCAAACACTTAACTTCACTGTGGAGCGGTGCGCTCCTCTATGCTAAGCTCTCTCTGTCGTGGGAACTTGTGCCCGCGCCCACCGTGTCCCATGTTTGGGTGAACCCGCCATCACAAGACTAAGCAAGCTTTGTGGGTCTTGCCTCTTCCGTTGGGTCCGTCTACATGGATTTAGCCAGTGGGAAAAGACACTAGAAAAAACAGAACAGTTAAGCATTACTATCCACGGCGGCTTCTTTCTGCTCTGAAACGCCTACCCCTCCCTCATAAATAGGTTGAACTATGGGCGAGCTTACGATCTTTCTGTTTTCTTCTTTCTGTAACAAGCAGTGTACTTTTTCAGCCAGCCATCAGGTTACGAGCTAACCGCTTTAGGGCAGGTTATTTCCTAAATCGTATTGACCTACCTTGGCAGTTCCGTCATCATTGATTGTGATTACGATTGACCCGTTTCTTGTGGAAAACATACGCTTTATTTCTCCGTCCCAGTTCATTCCTACCGAATGGCCTAAATCTGAGTAGGCACCGTAGACTTCTTCACCAGGTTTCTCAGAAACAATGTTGATTATCGGTTTACCCATGGCATCGTAAACTTCTTGGGCAAAGCCTGACCGGCTTCCATGATTCGAGGCAACGAAGATGCGGGTTCCCTTAAGCGCACTGGCAAAGTCTGGACGTTTAAGAAGTTCTTTCCAACCCTCTTCCATTAAGTCGCCTGGGAAGAAAAACTTCCAGCCATTGTACTCCAGTTTCACAGCTATGCTCGAATTATTAACGAACTTCTGCCTGTCGGGGTTCACTTTCTTTGCCTCTCTTACCGTTAACCAACTGTGCCACAACTGCATACCCCAGTCAAGAGTCTGACCTGGTCCTTGGTGCTCATATGCTTTAAGGAGTTCCGACCTCCACCTGCCGTAAATATCAAGGTTCTCGTTGTGGTCCTTACGTTCCGGATCTTTGATCTCGTCCCAATTGTAAACTTGCCCTGCAAGAATGGCTGGACGCCAATCAATCAAGCGTTTAATGTCTGAAATGTGATTTTCATGCGGGTGAGAAATAACGGCATATGCCAGATTTCTGTCCGTGAACTTGGTCAGGTTCGGAATCTCCTTCTCCGCTAGGTACTTTAGAGGCGAAAACGCTGTTGAAGTTCCGCAGTCAATCAGGAGACCATACTTGTTTGGTGACAAAACGAATGCGCAAAAGCCGCGCTCTACTTTGAAGATTGTTACTCTTAGCAATCCTTCGCACCGCCTGATAGTAGGTTTCGCATGTAATAAATAAGTTACTGATGTTCATCAGTAAAATCGCGAAAAAAGAATCCGTGGTTTAGGAAAACCGTTTATTCTCTAATATGCCCTCTGCCGAGTACGAAGTATTTTGTCGTTGTCAAGTGCTGTGCGCTCATGGGTCCTCTTGCATGTAGTTTCTGCGTACTGATGCCGATTTCCGCGCCTAATCCAAACTGGTTGCCATCTGTGAAGCGCGTTGATGCGTTCCAGTAAACCGCCGCTGAATCCACTTGCTTGATGAATTTGAGGGCTTTGTCAAAACTCGCCGTCAAGATGCTGTCAGAATGCTTCGTGCCGTACTTGTTAATGTGCGCAACCGCCTCGTCCAAGCCCTTCACAACCTTCACGCCGATGATTAGGTCGAGGTATTCGGTGTACCAGTCCTTTTCAGTGGCGGCTTTCACGTCGGGCACTATCCGCTTGGTTTCCTCATCTCCGCGGACTTCCACACCCTTCGCCCTTAGCGCTGCGATTGCCTTGGGCAGAAAACCATTGGCTATGCTCTTGTCCACTAGGAGTTTCTCCGCTGCATTGCACACTCCAGGACGCTGGCATTTCGCGTTGATAATTATAGGTATGGCACGTTCCAAGTCAGCGTCTTCCGCAACGTAAACGTGGCAGTTGCCCGTACCCGTCTCAATCACGGGAATCCGCGATTTCTCCACCACTGTCTTGATGAGGTCGGCGCCTCCGCGGGGAATAAGCACATCCACGTACTCGCGCATCCGCATGAACTCCTCCGCCACGGCTCGGTCAGGCGAACTAATCACTTGAATGGCGTCCACGGGCACACCTGTACCCGCCAACGCGTCACGCAGCACTTCACCAATGGCGATGTTGCTGTTTATGGCGTCTGAACCGCCCCGCAAAATCACCGCGTTGCCGCTTTTTACGCAGATTCCAGCTGCATCCGAAGTCACATCAGGTCTAGACTCGTAAATCACGCCCACCACGCCCATGGGCACACGCAACTGACCAATAATCAAGCCGTTCGGCCTAGTCCACGTGTTCACGATGGCGCCCACAGGGTCAGGCAACTCGCTTACTTCCCGCAGGCAACGCGCCATGTTAACGACTTTTTTCTTGTCCAAAGCCAGCCTGTCCAGCAAAGCGGCTTTCAAGCCTTTCGCTTTCGCGGCTTCAGCGTCCTTGAGGTTCGCCGCAAGAATCCTGTCCACGTTGGTTTCAAGCGCGTTAGCCATCCTGCACAGCGCATTGTCCTTTGTTTCACTAGAAAGTTTTGCGAGTTCATACGAGGCAGCCTTCGCCTTCTTGCAAATTTCAAGTATGCTCATCTTTCTCCCTCAATAAGATGGATATTCCTGTGTTCAATAGCCTCTTTCGGACATGAGGAACCCAGTTTTTTCTTAACCTCAGTAACTTGTAACCCTTTAATTAGGTTTAACTCGCCGCTCGTGAAGTTCGGGTTCCCCTTCGCAAACTCCACACCGTCTTCGCCCACAAGGCTAACAACGTCGCAGGCTTTGAAGTGTCCCATCACCTTCGTCACGCCCACGGGTAAGAGGCTTGAGCCTTCCAAGATGGCTTTCTTGGCGCCCTCGTTAACGTGAATCTGACCCTTCACCGTAGCACCGTAAGCTATCCACCGTTTTATTGCAGGCAATCGGGTCTGCGGCTTAAAGAACGTGCCCACCTCTTTCCCAGCCAGAATGTCAACGATGACGTTTTCTCTTCGGCTATTAGCTATAACCACAGGTATGCCGCATGTAGTGGCGATTTCAGCAGCTCTGACTTTGCTTTGGATGCCGCCTCTTCCAAGGCGACTCTTACCGTTAAGCGAACTCTTCAACTCCGCCGTTATGTTTTCAACCGTTTTAATCATGACGGCGTCAGGGTTCGCTGGGTCACTCGTGTACAACCCATCCACATCCGACAGGATAACGACTAAGTCTGCGCCTATAGCGTTAGCCACCAGCACCGACAGAATATCGTTGTCGCTGAAGTTCACCTTATAGCCCTCGTTAACAGGCATTAACTCGTCAACGCTGGTCACATCGTTCTCGTTTATTATAGGAACCACACCCAACTTCAAAAGCATGCCAAGCACATTGCACGTGTGCACGTACGATGCGCGGTTAGAAAGGTCCTCTGCTGTAAGCAGAATCTGGGCCACTTTGAGCCCGTGCTCCTTGAAGATTTCACGGTACTTTGCCATAAGCACGCTCTGTCCCGTTGCCGCTGACGCCTGTTGAAACACGATGTCATTAGGCTTCGAAGGCGTCCCAAGCTCAGCTATGCCGGCTGCCACCGCTCCAGAGGTAACCAAGACGATTTTGTCGCCCTTCTTCGCTGCGGCTGCTATTTGCCGGGCTAGTCTGCCCATTTCTTCTTCATCGAGTTTTCCCTCGCCTGTGGTTATGCTGCTGGTTCCAACTTTCACCACAACCAATCTTTGAGGCATGGGGCATCCCTTTTTTGCAGTAAATTACATGTGATACTTGGAGATATGTCCATCTTCCTTAAAAATACAATCCCACGTGTCACAGCATTCCTGGCGCGCTAATACGCATTTGGTTGCAGAATGAATTAAATTTTGTTTTGTTGATTGATTAAATTTTAATCCCCAAACCCAAACGACTACGACCTCCACTTCTACTCACATACACTCTCTCCCACTAACACATACAATTGCATACACAATTACAATTACAAAAAAACATACTTATTCAACGCATACGCTCAGAAATTTATCCTGAATGGATCGAACGATTGAATAAACCACTGTTTCATCGGTAGTGACTATTCCCGCCTCCCAGCATTGTCCAGCTGAAGAACCCGCATAGAAATTCATTGAAGACACAATACCAACTCTTCGGTCAACTGCAATTAGCTTTGCATGAATAGAATCGTCATAGGTAATGAATACTCTCTTCGCTAGCTCTTTCTCGAATTGCTGGGATTCAATACCTCGGGTCACTAGTCTTACACAGACTCCCTTTTGGTTCATCAGCGCTAGTGCTTCGCTGATGTGGCAGCGCTTGACATAAGGGCTTGTTACCAATATCTCCTGTTTTGCCTGCTCAATCAAATTCTCAGAAAATTTGGACAGGAGCCTGTCAGCAAGATAGAAATGGGTGTGATTGCGGTGGAGCATACGATCTAATTCAGAATCGATTCTTTCCTTTTCTTTCCATTCATCAACCCAACCGACCAGAGTAGCCTGCAGGCACTCAAAGAAGCTCTTGCATTTTCCATAAAGTTCTCTGTCAGCCCAGAATTTGCCCTCTTCCCTTTTTTCAAGAAGGTTTTCTTGAAATAACTCCTTGAGCGCGTTGTCGAACTCTTCTTCTTTGAGATTTGTTGCTTTCAGTATTTTGTCCTTGGTGTAAGCATCGTTTAAGACAATTGCACGGACTATGCGACCTCTCCAAGTGCCCCAAAATTTTGAGTTGGTATCAAAAACATTCTTTTTGAGCGAATTAGTCATAGTTTGCTTCCAATTCGATGATATCAATCCGTTTTTCTTAAAAGACTTATGCTTCTGTGCTCAGTCTTCGCGTACTACACCACTGAACCCTTTCGAAATTAACTAATGTGGCTGTACTTCGTATAGTGCCCTTTTATTTTGTTGATCGGATATTTTTTTTATCTTTTATTTTAGCGCGCTGGCTTGTCCCTAAATTATTTAGCCTAGTTGGGGTCTCGTATCAAAT
>CAYGVV010000119.1:0-6055 GCA_964353395.1 uncultured Candidatus Bathyarchaeia archaeon
CAGCGTGCCCCAAGGTAAGCAGGTGACTGTGTAGCCTGTTCAGTTCCAAGATTATAGTTCGCAAGTATTTTGCTCTCGGCGGCACCTCAGTTTTCAATATTTTCTCCACTGCTTCAACGAAGGCTGTGGCGTGGCATGAGTTGCAGATGCCGCATATTCGCTCGACGAGATAAACGTCTTGCAGGTAAGTGCGCGATTCAGATGCTTTCTCTATGCCTCTGTGCACGTAGCCGATGCGCGGTTCAACCTTAGTTACCGTTTCTCCGTCAACTGTCACAGCGAATTTTTCCGGCTCCAACAACGCGGGATGCTGTGGGCCAATAACAATTTTGACGAGTTTCCCCTTTTCCGAAGGCTGAGCTTCTTCGACCGGTGCAGGGTTAAGTTTGACCTCATTCGCTTTGACGTCTTTTCTGAGCGGGTAAATGCCTTCGGGCCAGGTTTCTGGGAGAACAAGTCGTCCGGGACTTGGGTGCCCTTCGAAAACTACGCCGAGGAGGTCGGCGACTTCCATCTCGTGGAAAGTGGCGCCCGGCATCAGGTCCGTTACTGTTGCGATTTTGGGGTTTTCTTTCGGAACTTCCGCTTTGATTGTGAGGAGCGCTTTTGAAGTGCGGATGTGATAGAAGACACCTATGTTTGCGCCAAGGTCTATGCCAGTGATGGCTGAGACAGCGGTTTTCTCGTCTGCGTCCAGCAGAGTTTTCAGCACATCTCTGTGTGTGTCACCGTTGGCTTGAACTGTCGCTTTGCCCAGCACACCGAGCTGAATTTGAACGGGTTTGCCCCGCAGCTTAGTCTCTAGCACGTTTAGGATGTCTACATTATTTGGTGCCATCTTGTTTCGCCTCTTTCTTTGGTGGTTTGGGTGGTTTCAATGAGTTGAGAAGTTTCACTACCCCGTCGATTATGGCTTCTGGTCTGGGTGGGCATCCTGGAATGTAAGCGTTAACAGGAATTACTTTGTCTACGCCTCCGACTACGTTGTAGTTTCCGCTCATGACGCCGCCTGAGCAGGCGCATGCGCCTATGGCTACCACAAATTTCGGCTGAGGCATCTGCTCGTATATGCGTTTTAGCCGTTCAGCAATTTGCTGGGTGACTACGCCCGTGGTTAACAGGACATCAGCGTGCCTTGGTGAAGGTTCGAGTTTTATGCCGAAGCGTTCAACGTCGTATTTTGGCGTTAGCAACGCGACGATTTCTATGTCGCATCCGTTGCAGGCGCCTGAGTTAAAGTGAAGAACCCAAGGTGACTTGAGTCTTGCCCAGGTTGCTAGGCTGGTCATTTAGTCTTTTCCTCCGTCGAATAAGATTACGCTGGATGCAAGCATTATGAACAAGTAAATCAGGACTAATGGAACGTTTATCCCTTGGCCCATAAAAGAAGCAAACGCCAGGAGCAAAACTGAACTGTCCAATATAACGAAGTAAATAAGGTACTTGTAGAGCGAGACGTTGACTTTGAGTTTAGGATATGTGACTTTTTCTCCGCAGGCATATACTGCGCGTTCTCCTTCGGATTGAGCGGGTTTGGGAGCTGCTCGACGGCCTAACAGGTAGATAAGTGATGCTGCGGCTACGATTAAAATGAATGTTACAACGGATTCAACAAGCATAAAGTTCGCCTCCATAGAAAAAGAGCTTTTTGAACAAGTTTATCACTTTTCTCCAATTGAGGTTTCCACATGTTTATAGAAACAGGACTTAGTATGAACATATTTAAGCGTATTGCAGTATTTGGTTGGCATGTGTTCATCTCTATTGGGAATTATTGCTAACCTGTTTATCCAAGATTCTCCTTTCGAACAGGTCTTGTCAAGCCAAATTGGCGTTGCAATTGCTGGTTTGCTCATGATGGTCCGAGCTTAACCTTCTTAGAGTGCCCTTAGATGCATTTAAAGTTTAGCCACGGCATTCAGCTTAACCAATGATATTTTCTAAGGAAAGATTGAAAGGCAAAAAGCCGCGGTTTGCGCAAAAATGTCAGGTTTACTCCGTTTCTGCGTCAGAGCCGTGCCATCTCCGTTCAAGATACAGAATCAGGCTGAAGAGTCCTCGGCTAAATATTACAAGAATAAGCAACAGGAATTCCTCGTACGTTCTTACAACCACTGTTTTTATGATTTCGGCGCCGATGAAGAATTCTAAGCTTAATGTTAGGTATCCTGAGAGGAAGCGTGATACACTGGATGGTTTGTAAGGGTTTTTCAACTTGCTTTGTACAAATCTGTACGTGACTAATGCTGCACCGAAGGTCATTACCGCGCCGCCAAGAATGTACAGAATGTCAGTAGCTATCGTGAGGAGAACATAGATTGCTTCGTAGACGGCACCCCCTGACGTGTAAGTTACGTCGCCCGGAAGGAAAAGTTTGCCAAAATCGTTGATGGTTAGACTTAGATAGATTCCAATAGCCGCGATTGCTACCAGCAAAGCCATAATTGAGAGAGATAAAGAATCTGTTCCCTTTTTTGTTGGCACACTGCATTCAGTCATGGATGCTACAACCACTATTAATGACTAATAACAGTTTTATAGCTTAATATGATTTGTTCTTCTCACGATCACTATGGGGAAGTGTTTTTTAAAGAGGTTTGTTGAGACTCGGACCAAGTCTCGGCAGAAAAATGAAGCCAGGTATATTCTTACGTCGGTTCCAGTTAAAATCGTGATGTATGAGGGGGAAGGCATTGTCACTGCAGAGAATTATTATGCAGAATCAAAAACGAAGTTGTTAGATTAAACTAAAAAAAAGAAAAGAGTGTTGTTGTTTGGTGTTTATTTGCGTCTTCTGAGGATGACTGCGACTGCTGCTATGACGATGATGATGGCTACTGCTGCGACTGATATGTATACTGCGGCGTATGGGAATTCACTTGGAATTGGAACTGCAGAAGGCGAAGCTGTCGGGGTTGGAGTTGCAGTTGGTGTTGGGGTCGGTGTGGCTGTCGGGGTTGGAGCTGCTGTAGGTGCGACTGCGCCAGCTGGGTTTGATGCTACGTGAGTTACAGCGTATGATCCGTAGTATGACTCCGAGCCTTCGAAAGTGGCGAATATAGTGTACAGGCCTTCGAGTGGTGGACTCCACATTAGGGCGTAGTTGCCGCTTACATCGCTGGTGACCGTGCCTAATTCAATGGTGTTGAGGTTTGGATCAACAGCCGTTAGCTTCACTGTGACACCTTTTGCATTATTCGGGATTGACTGTTGCTCGTACAGGTATGCCATCCATGCGCTCATGTCTGCATCAGATATTGCTGGAGTGCCCTTTGCACCTGGAGACTGATCTGTAACGGTTCCTTGTATGATTATTTTAGAGCCTTGGGTCACTGCACTTAGTGGGGCTTCAACTGTTATGGCGCTTGGTCCCTTGCCGAAGCAGTATATTTGGTTGTCGTAGCAGTTGTGTGAAAGCAGTTTGCCGTCAGCAATAGCGCATTGCTCGAACCAGCCAGTCATGTTCCAAATGCCCACTCCGGTGCTTGCGTTGACAACGTATATCGCTTCTCCTGAATAGAGGGGTTCAACGCCGTTTCCGTGTTCTGATGTAGTGGCGATTATTTTGCGGTCAGCAGTTCCAGTTAAGCCGCTGTAGAAGGGCCACACACCGTAGGGTGTTTGGAAGCCTGAGCTACCTGGGAAGAATTGCCAGATTTCCGTTCCGCCGCTGTTTTCATATGCGTGAATTACACCGTCGTATTGTGCGGAGTAGAAGATGCCCCATGCACCTAGCATTGATGGAACGTACATGCCCCAAGGATTCGTGAATGGGTCACTGATCCATTTTACCTGTCCTGTTTTACAATCGTATGCGACATACTGCATTGTAGCCTTCATGAATTCATAAAAGACGCCTTCGTATAGGCCGTAGTTCTGGAAATTGGCTATTGTAATTAGAGATTCGATTGCGGGTACGTCTGTTGGAATCTGCATTAGAGCGCTGCCTTGATATGAGCCATCTTTCAAGCTGTACTCAATGAATTGTGAGCCTTTGCCTTGAGGGTCGGTTGCGTTTATCACTACGGCAACTAAGTTTTTGCCGTCGATATAGACGTTGCCTGTGAAGGAGCTGAAGCTTTGTCCTGATACGTTCTGTGCTAGTACTTGCCATTGTATGCCTCTTCTTCCATCAAGTGTTTGTCCTGCCCAATTGTATGGTCTCCATTGCCAGTCGCTAGATCCTCCGCCTGGTGGCGGTGGAATGGCTTTGCTTGAGTTCCAGCAGGTTAGCACTTGGGATTGGTTGACTGCGCTATAGGCTAGGGCGTAGTTTATGATGCTTCCGTCTGAGCCTATTGTGGTTGTGCCGGTGGTTACGTTTGCAATGGTCAGTATGTAGTTTCCTGACCAAGCATCGTACAGCTTCCAGTTAGTGCCTGAATTAACCCATAAGTATGCGAGTGCGCCTGCTTGGTTGGGTGAATTGTATGTGTAGATTTGGCCGAATGATAGCGTTTGGTTTGGAATGGTGAAGATTGTTGATCCGTCTTTCATGTCGACGCAAACAATGCCGAGATTGCCCATTTCTCCAATTTGGCGTGGTTCTTCTGCTGCAATAGTATTGTAGTATAGTCTTCCGCTTATGACGACGGGTGGTTTAAAGTAATACTCGTATGATCTTCCATCAGTGAAAGCAGTAACGCCATCTTGTCCTCCGACTAGGCCTCCGAAAGTCATTGGTTTTGTCCACAGAATGTGAGCAGTATTTGGCGATGTACCTTCCCCACAGAAAGCAGGACCACTATCAAAACCTCGACCAGTGTAATTCCAAGCTGCCATCAGCCAGTTACCAGAGACTTGAGACCACTGTAGGTTCACTCCGCTTATAGGACGGGTCCAGTAACTTGTTGGAAGGGGAGTCTGCGGCGGATTTACTACTGCATCCGATTGTACAGTGAGGGTCATTATGTTGCTGTCACTTGCCATATAAGTATTGTTAAGATTCTGCATCGTAAAGGTGCCAAAATCAAAAATCATGCCAGTAATGGTTTGTCCACCAGGATATTTCATCTGGAAAGTGTAGTTGCCTACTTGAGTGGGATAGTATGTGAAGTATGCGCCGCCGACTGCATCTGAAGTGTATGGTCCTTTGATTTCTTTAGTTCCGTCAGGCTTCGTGATATACACTTTGAAGCCTATCCACCTGTCACCGGTAGCACCAGCTGCGGTCGGTGGAGGGTCTGAAAGCCACATTGAAACCTGTAGTGGCTGATTTACCCCTATGGGGTTAGGGTTCGTGGCAATGAAAGAGTAGGTTGTGATTTGCTTGTTAGGTACGGCTTTTGCGGGTTGTATGTTTATAGAGAATACTGAAATAGCTAGTAGCAGAATTAAGGTTACTGAAACTAAAGTTTTCTTGTTTATAGTATTCAATTTGTATTTTCCTCTCCGTAATTTTCTTTTTTCGTGGTAATCTATCTCAGAGCCTCCGTATTTAAGATTTTGCCTGAAAGGTCCAATCCCGCCGAAAAATAGGTACTCACAGTTACATAATTGGTTCAACAGAAACTAATACATTTCCCGTCGAGAGATGCACTCCACGACGTTAAAGACCAATACCAAAACCACTTCATCGGCCAAAGCATCATCAACTGAAGACATTACGCATCACTAACACGAAGCAGAAACAGCTACCTTGACCCAAAAAAAACAAACCATAAGTAAACAAATCAGAAACAAGGGTCGATAAGTTTTTATGTGCGGCTTAAATCTCTAAGGTGTCCAAGAACGGGCAAAAAAGGCAAAATTTAGGTTGATAGGCGAATGGTTAGAAAAGCGCGAATCCGATTAACAAGCACCGATTACGGCAAACTTGAAGAAGTATGTGAAGAACTGAAAAGCATCGCCCAGAAAACAGGAGTCAAAATCAACGGTCCCGTGCCCCTGCCCACGAAGCGACTGCGCGTGCCCGTTTTAAAAGCGCCATCCGGCGAGGGAACAGCCACATGGGACAGATGGGAAATGCGCATCCACAAGCGCCTGATTGACATCGACTCGGAGGAACGCGTCATGAGACGCATCATGCGTATTCGCGTGCCCGAAGAAGTCCACG
>CAYGVV010000120.1:0-6054 GCA_964353395.1 uncultured Candidatus Bathyarchaeia archaeon
ATCTGCAACTGCATTATGGTGTAGAGGCTCAGTGTTTTCTTGCCTTGGAGGTAATAGTGCCTCACAACCTTGTAAATGAAGTTAAGCGCCATGGCTGCTTCCAGAGTGTTTTCCAGATTGTACACTTGGACCTCGTCGCAGGCAGGCGCCATAATCTTCACTTCGTCCTTCATGCGAGTATCTCTCACGTCAAGGATGTGGTCAAGCTTGTAAACTATGCCTGCTGGGTCCATGCTTTGTGGGGCAATGGTGAAGTATTCTAAGTATCGGTCAACCCTTGTTGAGGGATCAGCGCTGGGTTTGCCGATTTCTTTTATTGTTTCAATCGCGGTTTTTCGTCCTTCATCCCGCATGACTTTCAGCTTGAAAAGGGAGCCCTCCACTTCTCTAATCATGATGTACATTTGGATTCTCTGTCCGTAAAACATGAAGCCTATGAAGAAAACCATGAAAAACACGTTGATAATCTGTGATATAATATCGCCGCCTGTTCCAAATAATTGGTTAGTTATAATGGGCATTTGCGCCAACACGTTCATTGTTTCACCATCGTTCTCTTCAGAACTACTAGCACTTGGTTATAAAGCTTAGCCAAATCAACGTTCGCTTTGTAGGGTAAAGTGGGTTGCCAGCTTTCCCAGTTTCTCGTGGCCGAAGACCACAATACAGCGGGGAACGGAACACGGTTTAACTTCTGAGTTCGGAATGGGATCAGGTGGAACCCGCACCCTATGGCCGGCAAACCCAGCATTACTGCGGAGCTTTCCTTCATTAACCTTTCGCTTCAAACACGCGCTACTCAGCTGTAAACAGTGGATTTGCATGCATGCGCCTGCGCTGTGGCTTGGCGTCAGCACAAGAGCACGGATAGGTTGCGCGGTAACTCATCAAAGTAGTCTGTGAGGCTGAGCAGTTGCAGTTTCTTCATGGTCAAAGCGGGCAGTTGCTCACGTGACACTCCTTTCAGGAGAAGCCGCGTTTCCTCCTCGTTGAATTCTGCTGTTTCGCCGACTAACTGCAGGTAACTTTTGTTCTCTGGGCAAACCCTCTGGCAGGTAATGCAGCCTACGATGCAGTTGTGCCATGATGGCTTCATCCAGGCTGGGACCGGTATGCTGCCTTTTTTCTCATTGTGATACGTTATGCATCTTTCCGCCCTAAGTAGAAAACGTTCCGAAGATATTGCGTCCGTCGGGCAGGCTCTTTGGCAAAGGTCACAGTTTTCGCAGCGTTTCATCATCCGCGCTTCTTGCCACTGGTCTTTTTCGCAGGGCATGTCGGAGTAAACTGCTGTGAGCCGCATGAAGCTGCCCATGCCCGCCACGTAGCAGATGTTGTTTCTTCCATACTCAGCTAATCCGCTTCGTGTGGCAAGCAGTTTAAGGGGGAGTGCGGGTGTGGCAACTTTGTAGCCTTTTTTTCCCACAGCTTCTGCCAGCAACCGTTCAATGTGGAGTCTCTTCTCATCATAAGCCGTGTATGTTGGTGGAAGGATAAACGACTTGGTTTTTCCTTTCCAAGTGAAGGTTGCCTGGGTTGGGGGTCGAGGCATAGCGACAACTATCAGTGACCGAGCATTAGGCAGTTCAGGAGGTGGCGCAAATTTGAACCTGAACATGTACTCTTGACAGAATTCCTTATCAAATTCGTCTTGGTCTCGCCGTTTTTCGATTTCTCGTTGCAGTTCGGAAAGGTGATGGGTGGAAACGACGCTGAACTTGCAGTTTTCTTTATTTAGCTTGGGAAAGTCTATTTGGGCGCTCATGAATCTTATGTTTTTGCGGTTTAGGTTTATTTGTTTATGCCTCACGTCGCTTGGTAATGATGCAATATATTTTTATTGTTGCAGGTTCCATTTAGTGCCTCGTGCCTAGCGGTGGGGTCGTAGTCTAGGCAGGTATGACGACGGGCTCCAGAAAGCAAGCACGGGTTTGCTGACCCCGCTCGGGGAATGACGAAATTCTGGAGCGGTCTAGAGAAACCCGTAAGGATCAGCCATGTGCTGTTCCTGGGTAAAGGTCGTCGGTTCAAATCCGGCCGGCCCCACCACAGTTTTCTGTTCCAAAACGTGTTCGCCTACCGTTCGAGAAGAAAAATACGTTCGGCAGTGCTACAGTCTGGATTTGCCAGCAACGTTGAGAAGAAGTCTGATCTCAGCTGTGTTTTCGTCATTTAAGAAGTATTTGACGCTTAATCCTTCCTTCACTGCTTCGATGAGTCCGGTCTTTTTCAGTTGGTTCATTTGCCAAGTTAACGCCTGCGAGGATACGCCGAGACCTTTAGCTAAATCCTTGTGAAGAACCGAGCCTTCCTGCGAGAGCACTACCAGTATTTTTCCTGCAGTATCGTGTCTGAGGAGTGAAATCAGTTTGGCATTAGTCTGCGCATAGGTTCGGGATTCAAAATATCTCTTGTTTTGGCCATCGCTGTAAATCGTTAGTAAACCCGCCTGTACAAGGACGCTTAAGTGGTATTGCGCTACGCCTATTGGTATGTCTAAGCCGCTGCATATTCCTCTGAAGTGAACGCCCGGATTGTCTGTGACGTAAGTGTAGATTTCCAGTCTCGTCGGCTGATTCAGCAGTGTTGAGTTACTGTGCAAACCTGTACCTAGTAACAGGGGCACGGAGAAAAAGAACCGTTGAGAGCCGTCAACATCTTGAACTGCGTTTAGGTTAGGGATGCTGTTGCCAGAGTAAGCGATTGTTACAAGAGAAACTGAAAAAGCAAGCACGATGAGACAGAGTGATAATGCTTCTTTTCGGTTCAAACGTCATCCACCTGCACCATGGTTTGCTGTTCCGCTATTTATCACATTCTGTAAGTTACTGTACTAACGTAAAAGGTTGTACCAGAAAGCCTATCTCTCAGTTGCGGCATATTCAGACAAGTTAATGGTGACATCGCAAATGGCAGAAACTGAAACCCAAAAGAAAAAGCGAAAGAAGCAACAGTTCAATGTTATGGAAGAACAACAGGAAGTAGAAAGCCAAAACGTGGCAGAAGTAGTACAAGTTCTGGAAGAATTGGAGAAGCAGGGGAAGCGTGTTGACATCCAGGTCTGCCCGAAATGCAAGAGCCCAAAAATTCGCAGAGCTAAATCCATGGGCGGCGACTTGGGGGGTCACATGGGGGTGCTTCCGCCCAAGTATGAGTGCCCAGAATGCGGCTGGCAGGAAAAACTGGTTCTGAAAGCAACCAACAAGCCGCTAACCGTTAGAGAAGTTGAGTTGATTGCTGAGGCAAGGGATCTGGAAAGCGAAGAGTCTAAGTAGATGTCCCGAAGTCAGCTAGAGTTCTTTGAGGTTTTTCCTTGGCGAAGAGTGGATACGTGATTCTTGTTCCCTCTACACAAGCCCAAGGGGTTAACTCATGAATAGTGCTATTGTTAGCGTTCAGAATGTGCTTCACCTTAATGTGCCTAACCGACAACGCATCTGCAATTAGGGAACGGTGGCAACGCCAAGGCATAGCCTCAGCACACATCACGGCGACGCAGTTTTCTCTGGCGAGAGCTACGATTTTCAGCAGGTTTTCCGCAAATTCTCTTGTCTGCATGTAGTCAGCGTACCCTCGGAAAGTCTTGTTTTCCCACGCCAGATTGATTGAATCAGGATGTGGTCTGCGGAATCCGCCGAGGTCGGGCACGTGAATGTACTTTATGCCTTCTGCTTTAAGGGCTTCAGGAAGGGTTTCCTTGTTAAATTGGGGGTTATGTCTAGAACGAGGGACAGTACGCACATCAACAACCAATGCTACATCGTAGGTTTTTAAGAGGTCAATGAACTCAACTAAAGTCCGCGTTGAATGCCCAATCGTATAGACCGCCAGTTCCTGCGCGCTGTTCATATTGCGCCTAACTCCGCTAAATTCGACACCTTAAGACGGAAACACACAGCGTTCTGCCTTCAAGTTCAATTTGCACTTCAGTCCTTCATATAATATGGCAGAATTAGAGAATAAGTGTTTGTAAACCTGTTTTTCTTGTTTTTCGAGTTCATGGAGTTAGGTGCCATTCGCAGTAGGGATCGTTTTTCCCGATGCATTTGGTTTCTCTGATTTTCGGAGTCTTGCCCAAGAGCCCCTTATACATGCCAGTTACGAAGGCTTCGACGCAATTGCAGTATGTTGATTTTCCGTTGGGTATTTCGGCGAAGAAGTTGTTCCAAAGTCTGAATTTCAGTTCAGCTGATTCGGGCTTGAACTCTACGATTTCTATTCTGCCTAAGCCAGCGTCGGTGAACCTTTGGACAGCGGTCGCCAGAAACATTGGAGAGTCAGCCTTTTTTTCATCAAGTACTTCGTTGACAAAGCGTTCACCTGCTGCTTTGAATGTTTCTGCGATTATAACTTGGGCACCTGACTGGAAAATCTCGGTTAGTCTGGAAAGGATCTGTGCCATACGGGCTTTTGTTAAAATGATGCATCTGTCACCAGTTACTTTGTCTAAGATTATTCCGTTTTCTTTGTCAATGTTGTAGTCCATGAGGATCGCTTGCTATGGTTTAGCCTTGTTATGGGTCTTTTCTTTTTAAAAGGTTTGTGGAGTTTTGATACTATAATTTGAACTCTGTACCTCACTGAAAGGTACACTTTTTTCATGCTAAGGTAGATGCTTTATGTATTGTAGGATTTTTCTGATTTTTAAGAAAAGTATAAATATTCTGAATGACATGTTCTGTGCTAGGCGAAAACAAATGAGGAATAACAGGGAATGCTGCAAAATCGACGCGGTAGTCACCGTGGACGCGAAAGGACAAATAGTCTTACCGAAAGACCTGCGGGAAAGAGCCAACATAAAACCCAACGATAAACTAGCCATAATCGGCGTGGAACGCGACGGCAACATATGCTGCATCGTAATGATCAAAGCCGACACCTTAGGCAACACCGTCAAAGGCATGCTTGGACCAATCTTCAAAGAAGCCTTCGCGCAGGGAGGTGAAACATAATGAAAGAAGAAAAAGTGCGAAAAATGGTGCGGAAAGGCTACGGCAAAATCGCCAAAGCCGAAAATTCCAGTTGCGGCTGCGGGTGCGGCTCACTTGAAAACGTGAGCGAGCAAATAGGCTACACTAAAGAAGAACTGGGCACAGTGCCTGAGGGCGCAAACTTGAACTTGGGCTGCGGAAACCCCGTGGCGCTGGCTTCACTGAAACCTGACGAAACCGTCATCGACTTGGGCTCTGGCGGTGGCTTGGACTGTTTCCTCGCAGCAAAAAAAGTAGGCCCAAAAGGCAAAGTCATCGGCGTGGACATGACTGCCGAGATGCTTGACAAAGCCCGAGCCAACTGCAAAAAAGGCAAGTACACGAACGTGGAGTTCCGACTGGGCGAAATAGAGAATTTACCCGTAGCGGACAACACAGCGGACATCATCATCAGCAACTGCGTCATCAACCTGTCGCCGAACAAGCCTCGGGTCTTCTCGGAAGCATTCCGCGTTCTGAAGCCAAATGGGCGACTGATGATTTCGGATATGGTGCTGCTGAAAGAGATACCTGAGGCGATACTGAAGAGCGTAGAAGCGTACATCGGATGCGTTGCAGGCGCAGAAAAGAAAAACGACTACATCAACCAGATCAAGCAGGCAGGTTTCCGAGACGTACAGATAGTTGAGGAAACAGTGTTGCCTTACGAAGCCTTAGTCAGCGACGCCACAGCGCAGCAAATAATGAAGCAACTGGGCATCAACAGGCAGGAAGCGGCAGAACTCTTCGGCGCAGCCGTAAGCATCAAAGTCTCAGCCATGAAACCATAAATCAAATCGTTTCCTTTCCACATTTTCTGCTTTAGGGCTTTTTGTAACCATATTTCCTTCTTTATATAAAAGGGGGTACAGAT
Organism: uncultured Candidatus Bathyarchaeia archaeon; assembly: GCA_964353395.1. GTDB lineage: Archaea > Thermoproteota > Bathyarchaeia > Bathyarchaeales > Bathycorpusculaceae > JADGNF01. The sequence continues at coordinate 5,845 of CAYGVV010000120.1, forward strand.
TGCAGAGAGCACTAGTACTGCTTAACTTTTCATCCAGTCAAGCTCTATTGGCTCTGTCTCTTAGTTTTCTCGAGACTATTGTTTCCTCCATAAAAACCAAGCAGCCACGCCAAACGAAAGGAAAAAAACAGCCCAAACAAACACACACAAAACAACACCAACCAATTCGAAGAAAACATAACACACTTTTCTGCCTATATATAAGGGGGC
>CAYGVV010000121.1:0-5992 GCA_964353395.1 uncultured Candidatus Bathyarchaeia archaeon
TGTTCGCGTGTTCTGGATAGATGAAAGCTTGTTCGAAAAAGCGCTTGACATTTTCCGAAAATCCGCCCGTGCTTCCTGGAGTTTCACGGACTGCACCAGCTTCGCCTTAATGAATGATCTTTCACTCCGTGAAGCGTTCACGTTTGACAACCACTTCAAAGCGGCAGGCTTTCAAGCGCTCCCTTAACGGGTTAATTTTATTAGCTGCAAAACCAACAATTCAAAGACCGTAACCTATCTGAGACCCAAACATGGAGGCTGCTCAATGACTGCAAAAAAAGAACCCACTGAAACTTCAGGGCAAATCCGAATTCGCACCTGGAAGGAGTTCAAACAATTAGTCATGGAGAAAAAACCCGGCTCAATTGTTTTTATCCTCGAGCAGAACGGCTTCGCACAGGACAAGGAAATCACCATTCTCAGGCTCATCATGCTTCACGGCAAACGCTACTACATCTTCATAGACGCACCCAAAGGCGACACACTCAGGGAAACAGGCATCCCCCTGCGCAAAGACAAACGGGGCATCCGCTTCCTCGACGAAGACGAAGTCAAAAACTACCTGAAAAACCAGTTCGAAGAAGAAAACTTGGAAATATACTCATTCTGGACCACTTAACTGCCGTCAACGTTCTGCTTCTTCCTCGGAAAGTGCTTACGCGTCCGCAACCCAAGCTTCACCAGCGAAAGCATCAGCGGCACCTCAAACAGGGGACCAATCACCGTTGCCAACGCCGCGCCTGAACCTATCCCGAAAAGGGTTGTGGCTACAGCTATCGCAACTTCAAAGTGGCTACTGCTGCCTATAAGCGTCGTGTCGATGGCGGTTTCGTATTTCCAGCCCAAGAAATATCCTAGAAGGTAGGTCCACGTGATCATGACTGCGTAGTGAATTAGGTTAGGAACTGCAATGTAGCCCACGAGAAGAGGATTGTTGAGGATAGTTTGCCCCGTAAAAGAGAACAGAACAATCAACGTCAGCAGCAGCGCAACGATAGAGATTTTTCCCACAGCCGGATTGTAGCGGTCTTTAAACCATTCTTCGCCCTTCTTTCGAATGATTACCCTACGGGAAATTGCGCCTGCGGCTACGGGAAGCGCTATGAAAACCAATACGCTGATCGCTATCAGATCCCACGGTACAGGAATATTGCTGACGCCCAAGTATAATGCAGCTAAGGGGGCGTAGAGAAAGAGCATCAGCAAAGCATTGACCGCAGTGTTGATGAGGCCTTGTGCCATGTCCCCCTTCGCCAAGAACATCCACCACATGACCATGGCAGTGCAAGGCGACAAACCCAGAAGTATGACGCCTGCAATGTATCCAGGGTTTCCGGCTAGAAAAGTATTTGCAAGCATAGTCATCAAAATCGGAGCTATTACCCAATTAGCGAATATCGTGACTAACAAAGGTTTAGGGTTTCGCGCAGCCTTCTTCACGTCGCTAAACTTTATTCCGACAACGGTTGGGTACATCATGAAGAACAGCAAAATGCCTATTGGAATCGACAGTTGGGCATACTTGAGGGAGTCCATGAACTGCCCGAACTCAGGTATGAACCTTCCAACTAATAAGCCGACGACGATGCATATGGCTATCCAGAGCGTCAGGTACTTTTCCCAAAGCCCCAACGACAGCTCCTTCTTCACGTGTTCTTCCTTGCTTTCCATCCCGTTTCACTTCTTTTCAGCGGCAAACCATCTGGTCAAGAATTCTCTGCGTGAGAGTATTTGCCAATTCAGGCGTTATACCATCAATAATCCTGTACACTCCAGCATCAGTGATTGAATAAAGCCGCTTATTGCCATCTTTCCGGTCCACAACTAACCCTGAAGCTTTGAGGATTTTCAGATGACGGGAAACAACAGGCTGAATCAGGTTCAGATGCGGCACGATTTCGCATACACATTTTTCTCCATCGCGAATAAACTCCAGTATTTCGAGTCTAACAGGGTCTGAGAGCGCGTAAAAAATCTTGGCTTTGAGCCTGTGTGTGGCGTCTGTTTTCGTAGGCATAGTTTAATGGAGAACATAGCAATATTTAAATATTGACATTGATTACTCTGGATAACCCCGTTTGGAGACAGGTCGAATGACAGGCGGCTTAAGAGACCTAAAACTCAAAGACATCCTCTACAGCGTTCTTCTAATCTCATTTCTAGTTTCGTTTTACACTATGGCGCAGGCCTCCGCTAGCTCTTCCTCGGATGACTGGCCAATGTTTCATCATGACTTAGCTCGCACCGGCTACTCAACCAGCACAGCTCCAACAACTTCAACTGTTTTTTGGAACTACACAACCGAGTTCGTGGTATGGGCTTCTCCTGTAATCTCTGACGGCTACGTCTACATAGCATCGGATGACCGCAACGTTTACTGCCTTAACGCTGCGACGGGTGCTCAAGTGTGGAACTACACAACTAGAGGACCTTTAGGCTCTTCTGCTGCCGTTGCTGGTGGCTACGTTTACGTGGGGTCTTACGACAGAAGTATTTATTGTCTTGACGCTTCCACGGGTGCCAAAGTGTGGAGTTTCCCAACTGGAGATACTGTGGAGTCTTGCTCTGCAGTTGCTAATGGTTGCGTCTACGTGGGATCTTGGGATAGCAATGTCTATTGTTTTGACGCTTTAACAGGCACAAAAATATGGAATTACACAACGGGTGGTCTTGTGGAGTCTTCTCCTGCGATAGTTGGTGGCTACGTTTACGTGGGATCTATTGACAAAAATGTTTATTGCCTTGATGCATTAACTGGCGAAAAGATATGGAATTATACAACTGGGAACGTTGTGCAGTCTTCTCCAGCGGTTAGTGGTGATTACGTCTACATAGGATCTGAAGACAACAATGTTTACTGTCTTAACGCTTCAACGGGCGACAAAATATGGAGCTACCCAACCCAAGGCTGGGTTGACTCCTCTCCTGCAATTGCCAATGGTTACCTTTATGTAGGGTCTTGGGACGGAGACAATAATGTTTATTGTCTTAACGCTTCAACTGGCGAGAAAATATGGAACTACACCACCCAAGGCGGAGTGAATTCTTCCCCAGCAGTTGCCGGCGGGTACGTCTATGTGGGAGGTTGGGACGGCAATGTTTATTGTTTTGATGCTTTAACTGGCGCAAAAGTATGGAGTTACGCAACCCAAAGCCATGTGAATTCTTCTCCTGCAGTTGCCGGCGGCGTTGTTTATGTAGGATCTTGGGACCATGGGGTTTACGCCTTTGGCACACCTACTGCCACAACTGCACCTTCTCCTTCCACATCACCTTTGCCCAGTCCTTCTTCGTCGCCTTCAGAGCAAACAACACCTTCACCGACGCCTCGACCAGCCCTGTCTATACCAGCAGAAATTATTTACTCAGTAGCTGCCGTAATCGCTGTCGCAGTGATTGTTGCTGTAGCGCTCATGCTCAGACAAAGAAAACATATTGTTATTAAAATATGATGAATACATCATCAACAAAAGGAGGCGAAAAAATGCCTGAAGAAACATTTCACGGCGTTCCCCGCAGCAAAATCCCCTGGTACCCAACAATAGACTACGAAAAATGCATCAGCTGCGGAAAATGCGTAGATTACTGCAAACTCGGCACTTATGAATTTGAGGAAAAAACCGGAGAAAAAAGGGCAGTTGTGAAAAATCCAAACAACTGCGTAGTGCTCTGCACAGGTTGCGACGATATATGTCCTGCCAGAGCTATCAAACATCCTTCAAGAAAAGAAACCGTAGAAATAATTAGGAAACTGCGAAAAGGTCAAGCCGAATAGTGGGCAAAGAGTAAACTTGGGGTTGAGGATTAGACATGCAAAAGGTTTTGTTTGTCTGTGTTGAGAATGCTGGTCGAAGCCAGATGGCGGAGGCTTTCGCCAACAAGTACGGCAAAGACAAATTTATCGTGTCCAGTGCTGGCAACAATCCGGCTGACAAAGTTAACCCGGTGGTTGTGGAGGTTATGAAGGAGAAAGGCATCGACATTTCCCTGAATAAGCCAAAGCTGCTTACTTTTCAAATGGCGCAAGACGCAGATTTGGTTGTTACGATGGGCTGCAACGACCAAGGAATTTGTCCAGGTCCATTCTTCAAACCAACGGTTGATTGGAAACTTGAAGACCCAAAGGGCAAACGCATAGAACAGATAAGAGAAATAAGAGATGAAATAGAACGAAGAATACAAAAACTGATAGCCCAACAAACTGGTGAATAACTTGGTAAACACTAACGATCCATGGTTTCCCATAATCTTTTCAGACAAATGTGACGGCTGCGCCAAAACTGGAAAACCACGCTGCGTTGAATTCTGCCCAAATGGTGTCTTCACGTTTCAAGAAGGAAAAGCGGTGGTTACTTACCCAGCTAAGTGTGGGGGTGGTTGCAGCACACTTCGTTGCTCAGCCTGCGCACCTCTCTGCCACAAAAGAGCCATAAGCTTCCCATCAAAAACCGCAATGTACCCACAAGAAGCAAAAGATAAAGAAGATTTGGTACGAAAAACCACCTGCAAAGTATGCGGCAAACAATATTGGACAAATAGAAAAACGGACGTTTGCTTTGACTGCGAAAAATAAATCCAGCCCTAAGCTGAAAAGTGCAATTACCAACCTTTAGCCAAGTGTTCCCTTTATCGCATCAGCTTTCAGTCTCAAAAAATACATTGCATCCTCAAAATCCAGACAGGAGTCACCGCTTTTCTCAGGGGCTTTCAAGGAACAGCGCCCTTCCTTCCAATTTATACAATTCTTTCGTTCACACAAAGGGTAATCCAACGGACACTCCTTCCCACTAAATGAAAGCTAAGGATCACATATTTGGCTTTTTGTTTGTCGTAACTCCTCCAGTTTTAACCTACACACCATCCAAAGCATTTAATGGTTGATGGATAAACTTTCTCTTCTAGAAATAATTCACGTAGGCAAACGGGGTCTGTCTCCAAGTAGTCGCCAGTGCAGGCATAGGCTCTTCCCCTGCATCCACCACAAGTTACTCGATATTCGCAATCTCCACACTTTCCTTTCAACAAACTCCTCTCTCTAAGTTCGTTAAGAACTTTTGAGTTTCGCCAGATGTCGGTAAGGCTTTGCTCTCTAATGTTTCCAACTTTCACTGGCAGGAAAGTGCAAGGGTACACATCCCCATTAGGTCGCAAGCTGAAGTATAAGATGCCGGCATGGCATCCGACGGGTGTGTGAATCCAGAATTGTTTCAAGAGCAGATCTGCAGGTTTGGTGCCTTTTAGTCTGTGCATCTCTGATGCGATTTCTGGATAAAGAGGCTGTCCTCCTGACATTGTGAAAACCATTTCTGTATCTTCCTGAATCCGCTGAAGATATCTTATCAGGCTCACTCGTTGTTCTTGATTCATTGCCTGATCCATCATGTCTTTTCCCCGCCCCACAGGGATTAAGTCGTAAACAGCAACCTGGTCCACTCCCAAGTTGGCTATGAACTGTATCCTTCGGGGTATCTCATTGAAAGTGTCTTTTAGAGCCATCGTGGTAACAACAACTTCTAAGTCAACATCCATGCAAGCTTCAATTGCCTTTATGGCTTTCTCAAATGTACCTGGCACATTTCTAAGCTTGTCATGGCTTTCAGGAATAATTGAGTCGAGCGGTATACCTACAGCCATGATTCCTGCGTTCTTAAGCTCCCATGCTACTTTACGGTTAATTAACACCCCATTTGAGAGCATTGCCGGTATTATGCCTGCGTCAACGCAGTATTCCGCGAGCGCTAAAACAAAGTCCTTTCTAAGAAGGGGCTCTCCACCACTAAATATCAAAGCTTCAGTTCCAAGGTTCACCATTTCATCTATTGCGTGCATTGCTTCTTGCAGGTTAAGCTCGTTAGACATGGCTTCTCTAGCCGAAACGTGACAATGTAAGCATCGGAGGTTGCAGGCTTTGGTGACAGCATACGATACGCTCAGCGGTGTGTTCGGTTCTCCTTTTCAACCTGTCCCGAAGAGCTTTTGGCGAAGCAGCAAC
>CAYGVV010000122.1:0-5963 GCA_964353395.1 uncultured Candidatus Bathyarchaeia archaeon
TTCTGGGTAATCTTCATCGTCTGAAGACATTTAGCAAATCACCACAGTAACGTTGAGTTGTCCATTCCAATAAGTTTTATGTTACTAACCACACTTTTCCAACATTTGTTGAGTGCTCTCTAGCGCGTGAAAAAACGCTATACCCCCTCTATAAATAGGTTAAATTGTGCCGTGAACTGGTGTTTCGTTTTAGTTGTTAGAGGGTAATTGGTGTATTTTTTTCAACCTTCCCTTCTTCGTGTAATTGACTAAGTCTACTATTAAAGGTTAGAACGCCAAAGATTATGCTCTTTCGAGAGATTAGGCGCCTAGAACTGATTTTCCACGTTTAGAGGCTCGCAAAGGATGCCGAAGACTTGTTTGTCTTGATCTGTCTTTGTGCGTTTTGCTTGTTTAAGCGTCCTGTATTTTCCGCAGTAGTCTCCGCCGCCGTGCGTGCATGTGTAACTTGAAGTTGAGAAGAAACTGCACATATTGGCGGATTTGCACTTTGCCCTTTCGAGACTCAAGAAGGACCGAAAACTAGGTTTAGAAACCTTCACGCCGTTTCCTTCCTTTAATGCTACCTGTTGAAAGAGTTCTTCTATGGTTGCCTTTCGCAAAGTTGATTAATAGAACCTTGTGCGTCTATCGATGTAATCACAATAATGCATGTGTAATGTTTGTCGTCGTACTTGGGCAAAGTTGAATTCAGGAAAGCTTTGGAAAATACGAGTTCTCTTAAACAGAATATAGGCATAGGGTTGGGTTGGTTGGATAACCCCCTTATATAAAGGGGCAAATGGTGGTTGAATCTCCTTTTCGCTCTTGATTTTGGAGAGGAGGTTTAGTTTAGATACGTAACTATTTTATATTGCGATACAATACTTCGCTTTAACACCCATTCACATACCATGGTGAGAGTGACATATTGGAAAAGCTCTCTGAGAAGCACTTGAGTTCAAAATCAATGCAAGTTAAAAACAAGAACCGCGTGGTTGAAGACGAAACGCGATACCGCTCCTTATTTGAGAACATGTTAAACGGTTTTGCCTACTGCAAAATTATCTTGGACAAAAAGAGCAAACCCGTAGACTTTGTCTACCTCGAAGTCAATGATGCCTTTCAAGAGTTAACCGGACTGAAAAAGACGGACGTTCTCGGAAAGAATGCCACCGAAGCAATACCTGGAATAAAAGAAGCCCATCCCGAATTGTTTGACATCTATGGTAGAGTTGCTTTAACTGGGAAAAAAGAAAACTTTGAATTACATTTCAAACCTTCAGATATCTGGCTATCCATCTCCGCTTATTGCCCCGAAAAAGGCTATTTTGCTATTGTGTTCGACAACATCACCGAACAAAAACAAAACGGGAGGAAACTGGAAGAATATTCTGAAGGGCTAGAATTGACAGTTGAGGCTCGAACACAAGAATTGAGAGAAACCCATGATCGCCTTTTGAAGGCAGAAAGATTTGCGGCTATTGGTGAACTAGCTGGGATGGTTGGGCATGATTTGCGTAATCCATTAACGAGTATCAAGAACGCGGCATATTACCTGAATAGGAAGCAAGGTTGCTCAATGGAAGCTAAACAGAAACAGATGCTTGAAATAATCGACAAATCAGTTGAATACGCGAACAAAATCGTAGACAACCTACTTGAATACTCGAGAGAGATCGACTTAGAAATTTCGGAGTGCTCACCTAAGGCACTGTTGGATTATGTCTTGTTGATGATTCAAATTCCTGATAAAATTAAAATCGTGGACGGCACACTTGACGAACCGACAATATGGGTTGACACGAACAAGATGGAGAGAGTTTTCATTAACCTCATAAGAAATGCGATTGATGCGATGCCTGAAAAAGGAACCCTTGAGATAAGAAGCCGCCAAATAGGGGAAAACGTGGAATTCACTTTTACCGACACGGGCATAGGCATGCCTGAACATACTATGGCTAAGATGTTCATGCCGCTGTTTACTACAAAGGCGCAGGGCATGGGTTTTGGTTTGGCAATCTGCAAACGCATTGTAGACGCCCACGGAGGCAAAATCAAGGTTGAAAGCGCTTTGGGCAAAGGAACAACGTTCACGGTCACTCTTCTCATAGAGCAAAAATTGAAGGCACGAGGGGAAAACGAATGGATAATCCCGCAAGAACCCTTGCTGTCAACAATGGCGAAAACAGAAGAAACTCAATAACAACCACCACAAATAACTGACATCATCAGCTAAGCTTTTCACAGTCTTCTAAGCTGGTTCAGAGTTCCGAGATAGGTGCCGTCCAAAAGATATAGCTCGGAGTTGTCTACATCCACGGCTTCCGAACGTAAAACTGGCCCAATCAGCGCTTCGCTGCCCAGCTCTTTCCGCGGTCTCGTCTCGTTTATGGGTCTGCCGCCGAGGAAGTCGTTGAAGCTGGGCATAATGAAAATCTGCGTTGCCCGCGGCTTGACTTTGTAGTGCTCCTGAAGCGTTTCCTCAAGGGTGCCTTGGATTTTTACGCCGTGTTTCTGCAGGAGAATCTTGGCTAATGCTTCGGTGTTGCAGTCTGCTTTCATCCAGACTTGTCGGGTTATTTTGAAGCCAGCGGGGTCACGAAAAACCACAACGGGATGAAGGTGCCCCATAATCAATGTCTTGCAGCCCAACAAAGCGGGGGAAGGCCACTTGTGCCCATGAAACAACCCCACATCATCCACGATGACGCCTGTTGCAGGGTGCAGTTTTATGTTTTCAGGCAGCATGGGCTCAAGGTTGGCGTCGTGGTTGCCACGCACTATGTCCACTTCTGCAACGTGTTTTTTGATTTCGCTGAAGAAGTCAGGTATATCGCGCCACTCGCCAGGCTCTGAAGCAACCACCGTGTACTTCACATCGCCCAAAATGAGCAACACGTCAGGCTTGTACTTGGAAAGCAACGCCACAAGTTTCTTAAGAATTTTCGGGGTCTGGCTGGGCACGTGGATGCCTTTCTCCTGAAGCGCTAGCTCCCAGCCCAAATGCGGATCAGCGATGACGAGAGTTTTCTTTTTCGCCGTCTTTATCAAAGCCGCAGGATGGGGCATTAGAAGCGTTAACATCTGCTTTCCTTACTTCGCTTTCACTAGGCTGAGGATGAGCTTGTGGATTTTCAGGTTCCCAGAGGCTACGAACTTCAGCTTCTGCTTCGGATCCAGCTTAACATCCACCGCTTGCCCGTCCGGCGCCGTGATTATTCCGCCTGCCTCTTTGACGATGAGGAAGCCAGCAGCCACATCCGTAGTGCGCAGTTTTCCGCGGATGTCCACGAACGCGTCCGTTAAGCCTTCGGCTACGTAGCAGAGTTCAAGAGCGTTAGCACCGAAGTGCCTGATGTGCTTGGTTACGCTGATCAAATCCGTCAACTGCGGCGCCACTTCCTTAACCTTGTAAGTGTTCAAATCCAAGCCAATAACCGCTTCTTCCAAGGAGGCAAGTGTTGAGGTTGCGATTTTCTCGCCGTTGCGGAACGCGCCCTTGCCTTCAACCGCCGTGTACGTCGTGCCGTGGTACAGGTCAGTCACCATCGCGGCGTAAACTTCGGAGAGCATGGGCTTACCTGAAACCGCGATGGAAGAGCAGTAGAAGGGCAAACCGCGAATCAGATTAGTCGTGCCGTCTATGGGGTCGGTGGTCACGTAACACTTCTTCGCTTGGCTGCCGAACTCTTTAATGCCTGACTCCTCGCTTATGAGCGTGAATGAAACGCCGTGCTCAAGCATGACTTCAACTATGGCTTTCTCCGCGGCTAAATCCACCACTTTCATCAGGTCGCCTCCTGCCCCCTTGCCAAGGTCTGGCTGCGGCCCCTTCAAACTCTTAAGCAAAGGTTGAATGTGCGCCTTCACGTTTTCCTTGCACTGCACAAAAACCTGTAACCAGTCGACGTTGGATTCCATGGATAGTCATCCTTCACCGAACCTATGCGCACTCGAACTCATAGACTTTACCCAGCCACTTAATCATGTGCCACTTGAACCAAAAATTCAAGCTATATAGAAGGGAGGGCGAGGCACCTCAGAGCAGTAGAGTAGTAGCGGGGAGGATTCGAGCCCGTTTTGAGATAGACAAACAAGAAACTTAAAAAAACATTTTAACTGTAAATAACCAGAGTCAGAGCTGTTAGGTGCCTGAAAAGAGTGACGAGACATGGGTGATTGGAAATCAATCTTAAAGGCGGACCCGACAAACTGGCTATTGGAAGAAGAGAACCCGTCCGTTCGATACTTCACGTTGACAGAGATTCTGGACAAATCCATAAGCGATTCTGAAGTGAAAGAAGCAAAAAACGCGATAATGAAGATAGGAGTTGCCCCACGTATTCTGGCTAAACAGAATGATGATGGCTACTGGGAGACGCCAACAGCGTTTTACACTGCCAAGTACAGAGGAACAGCGTGGCAACTCATGATTTTAGCAGAACTCGGCGCAGACGAAAGAGACAGCCGCATTAGCAAGGCTTGTGAATTCATTCTTGCAAACTCTCAAAATCCTGAAAGCAACGGTTTTTCCATGGAGTTGTCTGCTAGAACTGGCGGAGGCAGACTCAGCGGAGTAATACCGTGCCTAACGGGCAATATGGTTTGGAGTCTCATCAGATTGGGTTATCTGGAAGACCAGAGAGTTCAGCGCGGAATCAACTGGATTGCCACTTACCAGCGATTCGACGACGGGATAAAGGAGGCGCCGAAAGGTTGGCCTTACGATAAATATGTCATATGCTGGGGAAAACACACCTGCCACATGGGCGCAGTTAAAACACTAAAGGCTTTGGCGGAGGTCCCAGCCGGCAAAAGAACCAGCGAAGTGGAAGCCACAATTAAAAATGGAGCAGAGCACATGCTTAGACATCACATCTACAAGAGAAGCCACGATTTGAGCCGGGTGTCCAAGCCCGGCTGGTTGCGGTTTGGCTTTCCGTTGATGTATCAAACGGACGCTTTGGAGATTTTGGGGATATTGACAAAACTGGGGTACAAGGATGAACGAATGCAAGAAACCGTTGATCTAGTGCTGTCTAAGCAAGGTAATCAAGGCAGATGGAACCTTGAAAACACTTTTAATGGACGCTTCCAAGTGAATATTGAACGTAAAGGCGAAGAGAGCAAATGGGTTACACTAAACGCGCTTAAAGCATTAAAAAGATTTTACAGTTAAAAGCGGAAAGAACAGGAAAATAACCTTTGAATTAAGTGGTGCCGGGGACGGGATTCGAGCCCGCGACCTCTGGACTAAGGGCGTTTGGCCCGTTTGTTCTCCAGATTATGAGTCTGGCGCCCTAGCCAGGCTAGGCTACCCCGGCAAAAAGGGGTTTCAGGATATTCTTGATAACAATGGCTTCATTTAAGTTTATTCTTGAGAGAACTGCTTCAAAATAAAGCGGGTTACCTTTTTTTCCGTTCAAGCTTCCGCGTGGCAGAATCTGTTCCCAGATAAACGACATCGGCTAGTCCGATGAAGAGTCCTGTTTCCACTACGCCTGGAATCATCTTCAATTCACGCTCCAGCTTCACAGCGTCAGCAATGGACCCGAAAGCTGCGTCCATTATGGCGTTGCCGTTGTCGCTGATGACGGGGCCTAGTTTGCCTTTGGTTTCGCGGAGGGCTGGGTTTCCGCCGAGGGCTTTGATGCGGCGTTGGACAAGGGCAATCCCGAAGGGGAGAACTTCCACGGGGACAGGGTGATTGTTTTCGCCGAGGACTTTCACGTGTTTTTTCTCGTCGGCGATTATGATGTTTTGCCGTGACGCGGCGGCGACGATTTTTTCCCGTGCGAGAGCAGCGCCCATGCCCTTGATGAGGTTGAGTTCTGGATCGATCTGGTCGGCTCCGTCAATGTTCAAGTCTAGTATCGGGTGTTCTTCCAGCGTAGTTATCGGTATGCCGCATTGCACCGCCAAAGAGAATGCCTGATAGCTGCTGGGTACGCCGAGAACGACGAGATTCTCATGTTTTTTAC
>CAYGVV010000123.1:0-5960 GCA_964353395.1 uncultured Candidatus Bathyarchaeia archaeon
CTTCAGCGTAGCTGCCATATCATTCGTTTTTTGGTACCTAACTAGCGGCTTCTCCGCTGCGTTCTTTGCGCTTTTGGCAGTGTTGCTCATAGCGTGTCCCTGCGCTTTAGGAATAGCTACGCCAACCGCCATACTGGCAGGTGTTGGCAAAGGCGCCGAATACGGAGTCTTGCTTAGAAGCGGCGAGTACGTTGAAAAAGCCAGAAAACTCACCACCGTAGTCTTCGACAAGACTGGAACACTTACTAAAGGCGAACCTTCGGTCACGGACATCAAGACGTTTAGCGGCTTCACAGAAGAGGATGTGCTAACATTCGCGGGTTCAGCCGAGAAAAGCTCCGAGCATCCACTTGCAGAAGCAATAGTGAACCAAGCACAGAAAGCCGAAGTGAAACTGGCTAATGCAGAATCTTTCGAAGCGGTGCCTGGACGCGGAGTAAAATGCGCAGTCAAAGGTCGAAAAGTGCTTCTTGGAAACCGCAAACTCATGCAGGAAGAAAACGTGAACATCACTTCAATGGAGAGCAACTTGGCAAAGCTGGAAGGCGAAGGAAAAACCACCATGATCTTGGCAATTGACGGCGAACCCGCCGGAATAATTGCCGCGATGGATACGCCTAAGGAGAGCGCTGCCGAAGCGATACAGCAGTTAAAAGGCATGAGGTTAGAAGTTGCCATGTTGACAGGCGATAACGAAAGAACCGCCAAAGCCATCGCCGAACAACTCGGCATAGAGCAGGTCATTGCGAACGTGCTGCCGTGGCAAAAAGTGGACGCCATCAAGAAACTTCAGAGCGAGCACAAAATAGTGGCTATGGTTGGAGACGGCATAAATGATGCACCTGCTTTGGCGCAGGCAGACATCGGCATCGCCATCGGAAGCGGAACCGACATCGCCAAAGAAACAGGCGGAATTGTGCTCATCAGGGACGACTTGCGAGATGTGGCTTTAGGCGTGGAACTCAGCAAGAAAACCATGACTAAAATCAACACGAACTTGTTCTGGGCTTTCATCTACAACTCGGTTATGATTCCAGTTGCAGCCTTAGGACTGTTGAACCCTATGTACGCTGCAGGAGCCATGGCAATTAGCTCTTTAACTGTGGTCACCAACTCGGCAACGCTGAAGTTGGCGAAGTTCAAGTTCGAAAAGTTTAACGCTTAAGAATGTGTGTACATGAGGAGGTGAACTGAAATATGGCTAAAGATCCAATTTGTGGAATGATTGTGGACGAGAAAACCGCGAAGTTCAAGAGTGACTATCAAGGCAAAACTTACTACTTCTGCGCTGCATCCTGCAAGAGCACGTTCGACAAGAATCCAGCGAAATTCGCGAAAGGCTCCTCTGGAAGCCCAGGGCATTCGGGCGGATGCTGCTGCGGAGGACACTAAACGAGAAAAGCAAAGGAAACGCTGGTTTAAAAGCCCAGCCACAGTTTTTTGTTCTTTATTTTTGAGTTTCGTTTCGGCATTTCTGCAAGGCTTCGTCGACTGCAGCTCTGATGGTGAATCCGCCGATGTGAAGTATAGGCTCCTTAGTTTCAGGGTCAGTGTTCATCGTAGCCGTGCATGGAAAGCTATGGTGTGCTTTGGCGATGGCGTCGTACAAGACTTCCTGTTTAGTGGATACTCCTGAGAGTTTTCTGGCGATGTACCATGTGCTTCCGCATGGAGCGCTGCGGCGGACAGCTGCGTACTCGATGACTTCGTCTTTGCCGATGGTGGTGGTTGAAATTTCCAGCAGTGGCTTTCCGACTTTGGTTTCCTTGATGAATCGTGCGATGATGGGTTTGTCTTTTTCAGGTTCAAGCGTGCAGAAAGGCTTCGGGAACGCGCATTCAAATCCGAGCTCGCTGCATTTTGCTTCGACCTGTTTTTTTACGCCTAAGGGGACTTCTTGCCAGTCTTCTATTGGAATGATGAGGGCTTTTATTCCTGCTTCTTTTAGGTGTTCTGGCAGCTCAAGCAGCAGGTCTTTATGCAAGCCTGAAACCAGGCAAACGTCGGCTTTGGACAGATGCTTCGGCATGTAATCTGCTGGGTTGTCGATGAATGCTGGAAGGTCTGCTGGGTTTGGCAGTTGGATGGCTGCGCGGACGTTGCGGACGAAGCTGTAGACGTTGTATTTGCAGCTTTCGCAGTATAAGCCGCAGGATTTGCAGTAGCTGGGGTCGTTGATGATGTTGCGTATTACTCGTTCCATGAAGTCTTTGCTGTAGATGAATACCAAGGATAGTTCGGTGTTTACTTTTTGGTTCATGTTCATTTGCTCTCTTAAGTTTGGTATGCGCCAAGCACGGCTTGTTCCGCGAACAAGTCCTCGTTGAATGCTCCGACGAACTCGACTTTCTCGTTGATGATTATTTTCGGGACGCCGATGACAGTGTATTTTTGGGCTAACGCTGGGAACTCGCTGGCGTCGATGACGTCTGCTTTTATCATGTCGTTTTCTATTGCCAGCTTGTGGGCGATTGTTGCGGCTGCTGGGCAGTGCGGGCACGTTAACGTGACGAAGACTTGTATGTGCACGGGCGCTTTGATGTCTGCGAGTATTTCTTTGGTTTTGTCTGAGAGGTCTGTTTTTCCGCGTGACACGTTGATTATTGCTTCTATGAGGGTTTGGAGTTCGTAGCCGAAGGGTATGCCGTAGATTCTTACGCCATAGTCTTTTTTGCCGATGATTGCCAGCGCTGGGATTTTGTCGATGCCGTATTCCTTGGCTTTGTCGGCGTTCGCCACAAAATCGTAAACCTCAACCGAAATCTTGTCGCTTAAAGTTGCCATATCCTGCGCTAACTGTCTGGTGTCGGAGCAGAACCTGCATTCAAGTTCCTGGGTGAACATGACGATTTTAACTGGGTCTTCAAGTTTCTCTTTGAAGTCGTTTCTTAAGAGTTCTTTTTTGTCGTCAGGTAGCAAACTCAATTTCAATATTCCTCCAATAAACTTCAATTTTCCAGCAGAACCAGCTGGACAATACAATCGCGTTCACTAGAACTCTTGTTTTCCTCACATATTATCTTTATGAGGCTCAATCCATCTCTGCCTTCTATTCTGCTATTTTTGACTATACCCCCCTAAAAATAGATTCAACTAGCGCGCAGACTAGCTGCTCGGAAAAACTATAGCCCCCTTATATAAAGAGTGAATTTCCAAAAGGTCTCGTATGTGAATTTCTGAGTGAATCTCCCATTAGTGTGCTGATGTGTTCACGTTATGAAGTTTCTCAGTCCAGCCTTTTTGGCTATGTTGATGGCTTTCTCCGTTTCGATTTTGGTGAGTTCCCTGCGGAGTTCTGGGATTTCGTGTGCGCGCCACTTGGGGCTGTACTGGAACATGACGTTCACTCTTGTGTCTGCGCCTAAGTGCTCACTTATCCAGTTCAATATCGGCTCCGTGCAGCATTCCAAGTGGTTTGGCAGAACCAAGACGCGAATTATCAGTTCGCCGTGTCTTTTGGCTTCCAGATGATTGGCAGTGCAAACAGTCCAATAGTTGGGTGCTTCCGAAATTTTTTCAGCGCAGTCGCCTGGTCCATACTTGAAGTCCAACAAGTAAACGTCGGCAAATCCTGCGAGGAGCTGAGCGGTTTCTGGGCTGTAGTAGGTGTTCGAGTTCCAAACCACAGGAACATTCGCGCCTACATGCCTGAAAGTTTGAAGCCACTGCTTAAGCCACGGCGTCGGCTCTCCGCCCACAAGATTCACGTTTCTGCACCCGTTAAAACGCAACCGTTCAACTTCCGCAGCAAGCGCCCGCGGCATATATTCAGAGCCGTTTTCATTCCATTGGCTGATAGCCCAGTTTTGGCAGTGCTTGCAGCGCATGGTGCAGCCCATGGTGAAAATGGTTCCTGAAGGCACAAGCTCGGGCTCTTCGCCTAAATGTTCAAAAATGCTGGAAACCGATAACACACTGCCGCCGCATCCGCAATAACCCAATTTGCCTGCAGCACGGTCAACGCCGCATCTTCGGCTGCAGAAGTGGCAGTTCTGGAGAATCCTGCCTGCAATTTCGAGCTTCAGGTCAAAATAGGATTTTCCTTGAGCAGCCAAGCCGTCAAAGCTCGCGGCGCTGTCTATTTCGCGTTCAATGTTGCAGAATTCGCCCGTTAGCTTCTTGTGTTCTCTCCAAAGCGTTTCCAGCGAACATTCTTTGTCGAATTTTGCTTGAAGACCCTGAGCTATCGTGAACTTTGCAGTTTTCTGGCTCTGCATGACAGCGAAGTACCGGGCTAAACTTTTCCTCACTAATTCGTCGTTAAGAACGGATGTTGCATCTGGCCTGAGAAGCTTCCACATTACCCTCTATCATCAATCATTGTTGCATGAGATATTAAAACAGACCGTACGGGACCTTTGAACCGATTATGTAAAGTTTCCCCTTGATCGGGATGCCGTGCCCGCACACTGGGCAACGCATGTCTTTCGTCAGGTTCCATTTGGTGATCTCGAAGCTGTACCGTTTGATCACGAGTTCGTTGCAGTTCGGGCAGTAAGTGTTCTCAGCAGGGTGCCCCGGCGCATTGCCGAGGTACGTGTAACTTAAGCCCGCCTCTTTCGCGGTCATGTATGCTTTTTCAAGCGTTTCGATGGGTGTGGCGGGCACCGTCGTCATCTTGTAGTCTGGGTGAAAACGCAGCAGATGAAACGGCGTGTCCTTGCCTAAGTAATCCTTGATCCACATCGCCATGCCTCTTATTTTATCCATTGAATCTCCGATTTTGGGAATAACTAGGTTTGTGATTTCTATGTGAACACCATTAATCTTGAGTTCCTTCAACGCTTCATAGATGGGTGCGACGTTTGGCACGGCGGAAACGCTCTTGTAGAAGTCTGGGTCGCCTCCCGCCTTAAAATCAACCGTGGCTGCGTCCAAGTAAGGTGCAATCGTCTTGACTGCTTCAGGCGTCATGTACCCGTTGGTCACGAAAGTGTTGAAGAAACCTGCTTGATGCGCGATTTCAGCAGTGTCACGCGCGTACTCCATGTAAATCGTCGGTTCAGTGTACGTGTAGCTTATCCCTTGGCAGTTCTTTTCCCTCGCTGTTTTCACGACATACGTGGGCGGGAAGTTTTTGCCTGCGACTTCCTTGTCTTGGCTTATCATCCAGTTGTCGCAGAATTGGCAGCGGAAATTGCATCCCGCAGCAGCGATAGACATGACCAAGGATCCGGGGTTGAAGTGCGAGAGCGGCTTCTTGCTTATGGGGTCAACGCATGCGGAAACAGCCTTCCCATAATTAAGCGAATAAAGAACACCGCCCACGTTTTTCCTGACCAAGCAGAACCCGGTTGCGCCGTCGCTTATGAGGCATCGGCGCGCGCACAAATGGCAGTTCACCTTGTTCTCTGCTTGTTTCTCGTACAGTAAGGCTTCATGTAACGACAGGTGATTCTTCCCCCAAGGCGTTTCTTTGCTGGACACTTAGAATAGGGGCTTTTAACTTTTAAAACTATTCAGCCGGGTTCTTACTCGTGGTGGAAGCAGGTGTCTTTTCCCGTGTGGCAAACGGGTCCTTTCTGCTCTACAATGTAGAGTAACGCGTCGTAGTCGCAGTCTGCGAGAACGCGTTTGATCTTCTGCGTGTTCCCTGAGGTTTCGCCCTTCATCCAAAGCTTTCCGCGTGACCTGCTCCAGTAGTGCGCGTAGCCCGTGCTCAAAGTCTTCTCTAATGCCTCTTTGTTGGCGTAGGCTAACATGAGCGTCTCTTTGGATTCTGCGTCTTGAACAACAACTGGAATTAGACCGCCCATCTTCTTCCAATCCAGCTTCTGCATGAGGTTCTCTTTTGTCATGGTCTAATGGGCACCCCCATTTTTCGCAGGTACTCCTTCACCACTTGCACTGGGTACTTGTTGTAGTGGAAAACCGACGCTGCTAGAGCCGCATCTGCCTTTCCCTTGGTGAAGGCTTCGAGGAAGTGTTCAGGTTTTCCAGCGCCTCCGCTTGCGATGACT
>CAYGVV010000124.1:0-5954 GCA_964353395.1 uncultured Candidatus Bathyarchaeia archaeon
TCTTCGCACGTTTGAATAATGCCTAGCATGACGCCGTGTGTTCTAAGCTTCTTGGTGAGGCGTCTTGTGTCGACCCCGTAGATTCCAGGGATGTTCTCGTCCGTCAGCCATTTGTCTAAGGTTCTTGTGGACGCCCAATGATACGGCTCAGTGCATAACTCGTGTATGATGAGGCCTGAGGTTTGGATGCGGTCTGACTCAAAATAAAGCGGAATGCCATAGTTCAGGTCGTTGGGCGGGACGCCGTAGTTGCCTACAAGCGGGTAGGTTAAAGCAAGAATCTGCCCCTTGTACGAGGGGTCGGTGAGTGCTTCTGGATAACCGACCATGGAGGTTGAAAACACTACTTCGCCTGTAAGCTTGCGAGCTGCTCCGAAGCCTTTGCCGACGAAAAAGGTGCCGTCTTCTAAAACCAGAGCCGCTTTCTTGCTTTTGCAGGAGTTATGTTCTTGGACCAAAGCCCTATTCTACCTATCAGGTTGAATTTTTAAACGTTGTGTTTTCGCGTTTGTTCACGGTGAATTGTTGGACGGCTGATTCCAGTTTGTTTTCAGCCTCGTCAAGTTCTTTGTCCATCTTGGATATGTTGGATTTAGTTACAAACAGTTGCTTCTCCCGTGCAGCGAGAGCTCTTTTGACTTCTGCTGGCGCAGGTCCGCCCTTGACTTTGCAGGCTTCAACCAGTTTAAGCGGGTTTGCAAGTTCAGTTATGTCTTCTGCTGTGACTGCCAGTTTGATGCCTGCAGCCGCCTTAGCCGCTTTCTGCAGCAGTTTAGGTGTGGCATCTGCGAAGGTCAACTTCGCTTCAATCAGTGACTTAACGAGGGCGCCTACTATCTTGTGAGCTGAGCGGAAAGGAACATTGTGCTTACGCACGAGCATGTTGGCTAACTCGGTGGCAGCCACAAAGCTCTTTGACGCTTTGTCTGAAACGTCCGCTGTCACCTTCAGTTTGGGAACGAGTTTGTGAAGCATATCCAAGGAAGCGTGCACGTTGTCTATGGATTCCCAGAGTTTAGGCGTGATTTCCTGGAAGTCAAGGTTGTACGTTGATGGCAGACTCTTCACGGCAGCGGTGACCGCCACGAAATTGCCCAAGACATGGCTGGCTCTGGCGCGTATGACTTCTAAGACTTCGGGGTTCTTCTTCTGCGGCATGATGCTGCTTGTGCTGGTGAACTCGTCTGGAAGCTCCACCACTCCGAAATCAGGTGAACTCCAAATAATCAAGTCTTCGGCGAGACGACTCAGGTTTACAGCGGTCAGCATGAGCGCCGCCACGGTTTCCGTGATGAAGTCGCGGCTGCCCACAGCGTCAATCGAGTTCTCCAGCACTCCGTTGAAGCCTAAAAGCTCAGCAGTTCTGTCGCGGTTTATCGGAAAACTCGTGGTGGCTAAGGCTCCTGCACCGAGCGGGCAAAGGTTGACTCTCGCGTAAGCGCCGTTGAGTCTTTGCAGGTCTCGCTCCAGTGCATCCACGTATGAGAGGAGATAATGGGCGAATGTGACTGGCTGCGCTGGCTGCAAGTGAGTGTACTCTAAAATAACGGTGTTCACGTGTTCTTCTGCCGTCTCAGCCAAGTGTTCTTGCATATGCGCCGCGGAGTGCATCAGAGTGAGCAGTTCTCTGCGGAGTTCCATGCGGATGGCGGTGGTTACTTGGTCGTTTCGGCTTTTTGCGATGTGGAGGTTTCCGCCCACTTCTGGTCCTGCTTCTTTGAGGACGGCTTCTTCTACTGCCATGTGGACGTCTTCGGCTGACGGGTCCAGCTTCATGTCGGAGTGCTTGGCTAATGCCGCGAGAAGTTTTGTGCCGTCGGATTGTTTGATGATTTTCTGCTCCATCAGCATTACCACGTGGGCTTTGTTGATGGCTATGACTGCGTTGAGCAGGCGGGCGTCGTCTTTTATCGATGAAGTGAACTGGGCAACGTCTTCTCGTACAGATTTGAGTCTTCCGCCATGCAGGATTTTCGACACAGCAACACCTCACTGTCTATTCTTAGTTCGTAAACGGGTTATGTGTGTTTGGTTCCTTTCGGCTTCTTAGCTGAACGCTTCAGGGCGTTGTGCATTCTTGTCTGGAGACCCCACAGTTCAATGAAGCCCTTAGAGTACGACTGGTTAAATGAGGTCTTGATGTTGTAGTTCGCCAAGTTCTTATCGTACAGCGACATCGGGGATGAGCGCCCGACCACTTGGAGTCCGCCCTTGTAGAGTTTCAGCCGAACTTCACCGTTCACGTTTTCCTGCGATTTGTTTATGAAGGCGTCAAGGTCTTCTTTGAGCGGGTCCACCCACAAGCCTGCATAGGCTAAGAAGACCCATTGCGCGTCAACTTGCTGCTTGAACAATACTTCGTGGCGTGTCATCACCATTTTCTCAAGGTCTTTGTGTGCTTCCAAGATTACTGTTGCAGCTGGGCACTCGTAGACTTCCCTGGACTTTATGCCAACAAGGCGGTCTTCGATGTGGTCTATGCGTCCGACGCCGTGTTTTCCCGCGGTTTTGTTCAATGTTTCGATGATTTCAAGCGGCTTCAGCTTCTCCTTGTTAACGGCAACGGGTACGCCTGCTTCAAACTGGATAGTCACATATTCTGGCGTGTTCGGAGCTTTCTCAGGCGCAACCGTCCACTCGTAAGCATCCGCAGGAGGTTCTTGGCTTGCATCCTCCAAGAGTCCGCATTCGATTGCTCTGCCCCAGACGCTTGCGTCTATGCTGAACTTCTTTGCGGCGGTGGAAACTGGGATGCCCTTAGTTTTTGCGTACGCTATTTCTTCTTCCCGTGTCATGCCCCACTCTCTGACTGGAGCGATTATCTTGAGGTCGGGAGCTAAAGAACCGAGGGTGACGTCGAAGCGAACTTGGTCGTTGCCTCTACCCGTGCAACCGTGCGCTAAGCCCGTGGCGCCTTCTTTCTCGGCCACTTCAACCATCTTCTTGGCTATTAGTGGGCGGGAAAGGCTGGTGCTTATGGGGTACTTGCCTTCGTAGAGCGCGTTGGCTTTTATGGCTGGGAAAATGTAATCTGTCACGAACTCATCTCTGGCGTCGATAGAATAATGCTTGAGAACGCCGAGTTTCTTTGCTTTTTCTTCCGCTGCCTTCAAGTCTTCCTGTTGCCCGACGTTGACGGTTACGGTTATGACTTCTGCGTTGTATTTTTCTTGCAGGTACTTTATCAGGACAGATGTGTCTAATCCGCCGCTGTAGGCTAGGACGATTTTTTCGGTTATTTTTTTGCTCCCCCGTTTTTGAAATGGGAATTATTCCCCTTACCTTCCACGCGGTGTTTTTAAACTTTACGACTTCTTTGTAACATAACAAGCTTTAAATGTCCCAATTGATACACTTGTGGTTTATGACAACCGCCCAAGACGTACGCAACTACCTTAGAAACAAACCCTACCTGCTTGAGGCATTGGAGAAGGGTATAGTTAACCTCAGCGAACTGTCCAGACAAATCCAAGAAGAACTGAAGACAAGCAACACAACCGCCACAAAAGCCGCCCTGCGAAGATATGCGGAGGAACTGCAGAAACACAAGCAAAAGAGAGAAGAAAAAGTCCTGAGTCTCCTCAAACGCAGCGGTATCGCAGTATACGACAGAAAAAGCGTCATCATAACCGCCAAGGAAATCGCCACCAAAAACGGCATGAAAGTGGACTTGCCAGGAAAATTCGTTTACCTGCTAGACCGAAGTGACCTGCCCGAGAGAATCAGCACGCTAGTGAAGCATGATAACTGCACCATGATCGTCGTCAACTCGCCCGAAGATTTGGAAGTAACCCCGGGGGTCGTCGCTTTCTTGACAACCTTGCTGGCGGAGCAGAACATAAACATCATTGAATTCATCTCATGCTGGACGGAGACAATCATCGTGGTAGAGAAGAAGGACAGCCTCAAAGCATACGAGGCGCTAACCAACATAGTAGGCTAGGCGATGCAACTGCACGAAACCACAGTAATATTAATAATCGCAACAGAATAATCTGCAAGCTTGAGATGAAACAATGCCGCTTAGCGAGATCACCGTGAAAGCACCTGCTACAAGCGCCAACCTGGGTCCAGGCTTCGACGTTTTCGGCTTAGCCCTAGCACAGCCAAGCGACAAAGTCACACTAGCGCTCACATCAGCAAAAGGCGTGAAAATCCAAGTTTCCGGCTTCTCAGCAGAAACCATCTCCACAATGCCTAAAAAGAACACGGCAGGCATCGTAGCAAACCTGATGATACAGGAGTTCCAGCTCAAAACAGGCATCAGTATAAAAATCGAGAAAGGCATCTGGCCAGGCAGAGGCTTGGGCAGCAGCGCGGCTTCAGCGGCAGCCGTAGCTTACGGTTTAAATCACATGTTCAACCTCAACCTGAGCAATGAACAGCTGGTTCGGTTCGCCGCCAAAGGCGAAGTTGCCTCCGCTGGGTATGAACATGCGGACAACGTTTCAGCCGCAGTCTGCGGAGACTTCGTCATTGTTAAATCGTACAATCCAGTGGAAATCGTTTGCCTAAAGGCTCCCCGGAACATGGAGGTATGCGTGGCTTTCCCACACATTGACACGCCCGCCAGCAAAACCGAAAAAGCCCGTTCAGTCGTGCCCAAAACCGTTCCGCTGGAAAAACTCGTTTTCAACGTTGGAGAGGCGGCTGCCGTGGCAAGCGGCTTCGCCACAGGTGACGTGGACCTCGTCGGAAAGTCAATGCGTGACGTCATTATGGAGCCAGCCCGAGCTTTCCTAATTCCAGGTTACCTGCAGGTTAAGGAAAACGCTTTAAACGCTGGCGCATGCGGAGTAACCATAAGCGGCGCTGGACCTGCGGTGATAGCAGTAGTTAACAATAAACGGGCTGATGCAGCTAAGGTTGCAGCGGCCATGAAAGAAGGATTCAAATCTGCCGGTTGCGAAGCAACAGCTTTCGCCACGAAGCCAGGCAGAGGCGCATGCGTATTGGAGAAGTGAGTAAAGTGACACATCAAGAGTGCATCAACTGTGGAACCAAGTACGACGTGAACGAGATTGTTTATTTCTGCAAGAAATGCGGAGACCTCCTCGAGGTCAAATACGATTTCGAAAAACTATCCAGAAAACTGGAGAAAAGCGACTGGCGAAACGTGCCGCTTTCCGTTTGGCGGTACAAAGACTTCATGCCTATAGACGACGTCAGCAAAATAGTGTCGCTGAACGAGGGCGGCACAGGCCTCCACTCATGTCACCGTTTGGGTAAGCGGTTGGGGCTGCTGCAGTTATACGTGAAGAACGAGGGCGAAAACCCCACTGGCTCTTTCAAAGACAGGGGCATGACCGTGGGCGTTTCGAAAGCGATGGAACTCGGAGCAAAAAGCGTAATTTGCGCTTCCACGGGCAACACTTCCGCTTCGCTGGCTGCTTACGCCGCCAAGGCAGGATTGAAATGCACCGTGCTCATACCTTCAGGCAAGATTGCCTACGGGAAGCTGGCGCAAGCCATGATTTACGGCGCCAAAGTTATTCAGGTGCGCGGCAACTTTGACCAAGCCTTAGATATTGTTTTGAAGCTCGCGGAGAAGCACCGCAGCATCTACCTGCTTAACTCGATTAACCCGTTCAGGGTGGAGGGACAGAAGTCCTTAGGTTTCGAAATCTGTGACCAACTGGAAAATGAGGCGCCAGACAGAGTCGTCGTGCCCGTTGGCAACGCGGGAAACATCAGCGCCATATGGAAAGGCTTCACCGAGTTCCACAGGCTCGGCTTCATAAGGAAGCTGCCGAAGATGACAGGCATCCAAGCAGCAGGTTCAGCGCCAATTGCGCAGATGATAAAAACAGGAAGCCAGCAAATGGTTCCAGTGGCAAAGCCTGAAACGCTAGCTACCGCCATCAGAATCGGCGCACCCGTAAGCTGGAAGAAAGCCGTCAACGCCATCCGCAACTCAGGCGGAACAGCTGAAACCGTGACTGATGAGGAGATTC
>CAYGVV010000125.1:0-5935 GCA_964353395.1 uncultured Candidatus Bathyarchaeia archaeon
CAACGCAGCAGTCTAACAAAAAGCGTTTTCCCGCCGTTCTGTTAGTGGTGATTCTGCTTGTCGGCTTAGTTGCAGGTGGCCTAGTAGGTTACGGGTTGAGTTATTCTGTTTTCAACGGAAAAATCGGTGATGTGCAGAATCAATTTCAGATTCAGTTGCAGAATCTTCCGCCTCAAAATGCCACGTACGTCTCCTACCCGAACACCTCGTATATCCTTAACGATAACGTTTCGCTTTCCCAGTTGTACAAGCAGGTTCAGCAATCAGTCGTGGTGATTCGCGGGCTAGTAGCGCAACGCAACATCTTCCGTCAGATTGTCTATTCGGAAGTGCAGGGCTCCGGATTCGTAGCCAACATCAACGGGCAAACAGTGATTGTCACAAATAATCACGTCGTGCAGAGCACCATAAACAACACTGTGACTTTCACTGACGGAAGCGGATACGCCGCGAAAGTTCTGGGTTCAGACCCGTACGCGGACCTTGCGGTTCTCTCCATCGATTCGGCGTCAAGTGAACTGAAACCTCTCGAAATCGTTAGTTCTTCAAGCTTGGAAGCAGGTGATCCGGTGGTGGCGGTTGGCAGTCCCTACGGTTTGGCTGGTTCAGTAACTGTCGGCATAGTAAGCGCGCTCGGACGAACCATCACTGAAGACTTAACAGGCGGAGTTCCAATAGCAGGCGTGATTCAGACCAGCACTCCCATTAACCCTGGCAACTCAGGGGGTCCGCTTGTGAACTACCAAGGTCAAGTGGTCGGTATAACTACGGCTATTGTGAGCAACTCGCAGGGGTTGGGCTTTGCCATTCCGTCTAACACGATACTGCGGGAAATCCAATCGCTTGCAACAAGCGGCTCGTACAATCAGCATCCCACTATCGACGCGAGCGGGACGGATATGACGTTTGAAATCGCGCAGGCCATGAACACGAACGTGACCTATGGCTGGTTGGTTGAGAGTTCGAACGTGGCTGGTTTGAAAGGCGGAACAAGCCAAGCAGTGGTTCTAGGTAGCACGGTTAAGCTGGGCGGCGACATAGTGACGGCTATAAACGGAGTGCGCATAACGAATTCAGACGACCTCTTGTCGTATCTGGAGGAAAACACGTTGCCTGGCCAAACGGTAAGCTTGACCGTGATGCGGGGCAGCCAGACAATTACGGTGTCTGTTACGGTGAGCGCACTGTCTTAGCTTCCCCTTGCTCCAGTGCTCTCTTTTTCCGTTGTTTTTACTCGTTGGGCGTTGGCGGTTAGTCGGTATTTTTATAAGGTGAAACCATGCAAGTAGAGTTTTCATGCAAGCAGAAATCGGAATAGTCGGAGGAACAGGTCTCTACGACCCCAAACTTCTCAAGAACGCCCAAGAAATAGAAGTCAAAACGCCCTATGGCGCGCCTTCTGACGCATTCATATTAGGAGAGATGTCTGGCAGACGCGTGGCTTTTTTGCCACGGCACGGGCGAAAGCACACCATAAGACCCACAGACGTTAATTCTCGCGCGAACATTTTCGCTTTTAAGAAACTTGGCGTTGAGAGGATAATTGCAGTTTCAACTGTCGGCTCTCTTAAAGAAGAGTTCAAGCCTGGCGATATTGTGTTCACTGACCAGTTCATTGACCGAACTACGCGTCGCGAGCAGTCATTCTACACTGAAGGCAAAGTGTGCCATATTTCAGTTGCCGAACCAATGTGCCCCGAATTAAGGAAAACTTTGATAGCCGTTGCCAAAGCTGCACGAATTGGCGCTCACAACACAGGAACATACGTTTGCATAGAGGGACCAAGATTCTCCACCAAGGCTGAATCCAAACTGTTCAGCACATGGGGGGCGGACATTGTAGGCATGACGCTTGTCCCTGAATGCGTTCTGGCTCGCGAAGCGGAAATATGCTATGCTTCAATTGGCGCCGTCACGGATTATGATTGTTGGAAGGACCATCCGGTCACCGCCGACGAAATTGTGACAACCATGAAAGCTAACATCGAAAAAGTCAAGAAAATAATCGTGGAAACCGTGGCGAAGTTGCCGAAGGAAAGAGGCTGCGGCTGCAAGAACGCGCTGAAAAACGCAATGGTCTAAAAGTGAAGGAGAAAAAATGGATTTGAAAGCGAAAATTAGGCGAATACCCGAATTCAAAGGCGTAGTCTTCTGGGACATAACCCCGCTTCTGAAGGATAAGCGCGCCTTCAAAGAATGCATCAACAAACTGGCTGAGCACTACAAGGGCAAGAATATAGACGTTGTCGTGTCGAACGAGGCAAGAGGCTTCATAATCGGCGCAGCGTTGGCGTATGCGCTTGGCGTTGGCTTCGTTCCCGTGCGCAAAAAGGGCAAGTTGCCTTCAAAGTGCATTAGTTTCACTTACCAGAAAGAGTACGAGTCTGACTGTGTCGAGATTCACGCGGACGCCATTGCGCTTGGCGAAAAGGTTTTGCTGATTGATGATTTGCTGGCGACGGGAGGCACAGTTAAAGCCAACATCGCGCTTATCGAGAAGTTAGGCGGAAAAGTGGTGGGCATAGGCTTTTTGATTGAGCTGGGCTACCTTGAGGGCAGAAAGGCGCTGGGCGATAAGTACGAAGTGTTTTCGCTCATAAAGTACGAAAATACCAACGGGTAACCATTCCTAATCCTCCTTTCTTTGCGAATTGAACCTGCAATTCAGCCTATATATAAGGGGGCTATAGTCTTTTCCGAGCAGCTAGTCTGCGCCAGTTGAATCCATTTACAGAGAGGGTACAGAAGAAAAATCACACCTCAGTCTCAAAGTTCTTCGGTTAGTGATTTCGAATTCATAAATTCTATATTAAAAAACCGCCACTCGAACAACGAGCGTGCAGAGATGCGAAGGTCCAAACTTGAACTCTACGAAGACATAATCAGCGCCTTAACCAAAAGAGCATTAACCATCGACGGCATAGCCTTCGAGTGCAATACGGACTGCATCATCCTCCAACAACGATTAGACTTCTTAGTGAACAACAACATCCTCGAAATAGAAATCAGCCGCGACAACAAGGCATTCTATGTTTTGACCCGAAGAGGATTCGCTATTTCCAAAACCCTCGACATCACGAAACGCCTGAAAAAGCTGCAAACAACCGCAAAAACCGCAAACGAAGCCTTACAAACCATTCCAGCCTTGTCAGAACACGACGAAGAAAAAGCAACCCACACACGATGAAACCAAAACAGTTAAACAAAGCCCCACATGGTTCTCCATAGATAAAACATGGCGCAACCTTCCGCAAACACCGTTTGGAACACAAACGAAAAAGAACTCTCACATTTACTAGACGCAGGCACACTTATCCCAGAACCCAGAAAAATCCGCTTCTACGCACCAAGCTTCACATACTACAAAACAAGCCACTACCGCTCCTCACCCACACATTTCCCAACAATATCCGTAACAGGCAAAAACTGCACGCTCAACTGCAAGCACTGCGGAGGAAAAGTTCTGGAAACCATGCATCCAGCCGACACGCCTGAAAAACTATTTGAACTCTGCACCGTGCTTAAGCAGAAAGGCGCTTTAGGCTGCCTCGTAAGCGGCGGATGCTTGCCAGATGGTTCAGTGCCGCTTAAACAGTTCATTTCTGCCTTGGCGCGAATCAAGCGTGATTTAGGCTTAACCATTTTTGTTCACACAGGCATAATCGACACAGAAACGGCAGAACAACTCAAAAGTGCAGGTGCGGACGCTGCATTAATAGACATAATCGGCTCCGACGAGACAATACGTGAAATCTACAACCTGAACACCACAGTCAAGGACTACGAAGACTCCCTGAAAGCCCTACAGAAAGCAGGCTTGGAATTTGTGCCCCACGTGATTGTTGGCTTGCACCACGGCAAACTGAAGGGAGAACTCACAGCGCTCAACATGATAGCATCTTACAAGCCTTCAGCCATAGTCATAATCACTTTTATGCCTATCCGCGGCACAGTCATGGCAGAGACGAAGCCGCCAGCGCCCACAGACATAGCCAGAGTCACAGCAACGGCACGCGTGATGTTTCCTGAAACGCCTCTGGTTTTAGGATGTATGCGACCGAAAGGCAAGCACCGCGCAGAAACCGATGTCTTAGCCCTGAAAGCAGGAGTCAACGGCATCGCGTTTCCAAGCGAAGAAGCCATCAGGCAAGCTGAAAACGAAGGATACCGTGTGTCGTTTTCCTCGTTCTGCTGCGCCCAAATCTACAAGGACTTAAGCGCAAAGTAGCCCCGAAGCATTTTCGAACAAGCGTTGGCGCAGAGGTTTTCACGAACCATCTATGGAGCTGTGGAGCGTGACGCCTCTTTCAGCATCTTATAACTTAGAACTATCGTCCACGCTACACCTGCAAGGCCAGAGATAAACTCTGGAATAGCCACGTTGGAAACGTAGTGAACCGTGAACTGCAGCACCCAAGGTGTCGCGGCAGCAAAAGCCAAAGCCAATGTGAACACGCTTAGTCCTTTGTGGCCTTTAAGCCAAAAGGCACCTGTGAGAATCAGCAACGATATAGGCAACAGGACGAAAAGCATCACGGAAACTATGTAGTGTGTTGGACTGAAATGTTCGTTGAAAACTCCGATGCATACCAGTGCAACGCAAGCCAAAACGAAAACGGCTGCGCCAACCTTGCCTATCACGCTTTTGCCCAGCAGCGGGAACAAGCCTGTGGCGAAAAAAATAAACAAGAGTCCGCTGACCACCAATCCAGAATTGAAAAGCGGTGCAGTTATGCCAGGCTGAACGCCCAAATCGCTTAGGGCATTGTTCACCCAGCTAAATTGGGACCACGAGGCAATTGCAGAAAGAATACACGCGTACGCAATAATTGGCGCTAATACGCCACATGTGCCTGCTACTTTGAGTGCCCTGCGCAATTCCAAACCCTCAGAAACAGTGTCTTGTTCTATGGTGCTTAAGAATTTTTTGCGTCCGGCGGAACATACACCCTGAGTCTCTGCAACGCGCGTGTTTTCTCTTTGTCTCCCACCTTTGCCGCTTGCACGGTTTCCTTGAGGATTTGGATGGATTCATCCATTGCTCTGCGGTTTACAGGGTAGGGAACGCCGTCTTTGCCTCCGTAAGCGAAGCTGTATTTGACTGGGTCGTTCCAGCTTGGTTTTTCGCCGTAGACAAGTTCGGCGATGAGTGCTAATCCGCGGACGGTTGCGGGTCCAACGCCTTGGATGCTTAAGAGTTCTTCGTAGTTGCTGGGTTGAGTTTCGTAAGCTTGCGATAGTGCTTTCCAGTTTATGTTCCTTGGCATGTTTAAAGTGGTGACGTGTTGTGTACTTGCGTTGGGAAGCCATTCTTGCAGTTGCTTCTGGTGCAGTTGTGGTGGAGGTGTTACGGTTTGGGCTAGGCGTATGAGTTTACGTGTTGGTTCTTTGGCTAAGTCCACGGATGCTTTGCGGCTGCCTTCGCTTGTTCTTGCGGTCATGTTTAGGGCGATGGGGCGTTTGGTGTCGCCGACGATGGCGTTGTGCGGTTCTACTGTGAAGCTGGTTGTGGTGTCGCTTAGCCAGTGGTATCTGCGTGCTGTGCGGTCTTGTGGGCTCATGCCTTGCTGGATAACTGCCCATTTGGCTTCGGCGGTGATGAAGAAAGCGTGATGGTACAGTTGGTAGCCTGCTTGTATGGCGGTGTTGTCGATTTTCGCGGTCATCTTGCTGGTGTAGGTTAGGCGTTGGATTTGGTCTTCGCCGAAGCCGAATTTTTCTGCGGTTTTTTGGATTTCTGTGGGGGTTTTGCGGCTGGTTTTACCTTTTCCGCCACAGACCATGATGCCGTGTTCTTCGGGTGACAACGCGGTTTTGAGAACGCCTGTGACGACAGTGGTTACGCCTGAACTGTGCCAGTCATAGCCTAAAACGCAGCCAAACGCTTGAAACCAGTACGGGTCGCTGAGGCGTGCGAGAAAAGTGTCTGTGCCAT
>CAYGVV010000126.1:0-5934 GCA_964353395.1 uncultured Candidatus Bathyarchaeia archaeon
GGGTGTTTGTGGCTATGTTTTGGGTTATTTCTTTCTGAGGACTACTGCGACGATGGCTATTGCGATTAGGATTACGATTGTGGCGACTATTACGTACAGGTCGGTGTTTGACGTGGTTGAAGTTGGGGTTGCGCCTTGGTTGTTGGCTACTACGCCAAGGGCGACTGAGGCTGCTGAGGTTCCATAGGAGTCCGTTCCGCCGAACTTTGCAACTACAGTATAGAGACCTTCCGTAGGTGGCTGCCACATGGTGCTGAAGGTTCCGTATGCGTTGCTAGTTACTGAGCCTATGGGGATTGTGCTGCCGTCGGGGGAGTGGGCGCTCAGTTCAACTGGAACGCCGGTTATATGCGCTAGGTCAAGCGTTTGTTGCTCTTTCAGGTAAGCCATGTATGCGCCCATGTCTGAGTCGGAAATGGCGGGGGTTCCAGGCTGACCGGATGATTGGTCTGTTACCGTGCCTGAGATGACTACGCTTTGTCCATTGGCTACTGCGACTTGAGGTGCGGTTACTGTGGTGGCGCTTGGCCCCTTGCCAAACACGTATATCATGTTGTCATATTGATTTTGGGTCACGAGGTAGCCGTCAGCTATAGCCGCCGCGGAGAAGTACCCGTTGATCTGCCAAAGTTGATTGCCTGTTTTAGCGTCGAAGGCGAAGAATTTGCCTCCTCTGTAAAGCGGGTGCGTCGGAGAGTGCTCACCGACACCAACGTAGACTACTCCTGCAGAAATGATGGGTCCTGAACCAAGAGGATACGTGCCATACGCCGTTTCAGTGGTGTCGCCAGCATAGACTTTCCACAGCTCTTTGCCGTTTTGAAGGTCAAATGCGTGCAGGTAGCCGTCCATGCCTGTGCTGTAGAGTCTGCCGTCGGAAATGGTGCCGCCGTTGCTGTTAGGTAGGAAAGCTCCGAAGGGATACACTTGCGAGTCGCTTACCCATTTCTTCTGTCCTGTCTGTGCGTCATAGCAAATCCAGTTCATGTTAAGGGTGTCCCATTGGCAGTAGACTCCTTCGCCGAAGGCTGCGAAGACAATGAAGTCGCTTGCTTCATTTGATCTGTCAAAAGCCCACAGTTGTTTTCCAGTTGTCAAGTCGTAGCCAACGTGTAATCTGGCGTCGGTGACTGTTCCTGCTGAGGCAACGAGAACGTTTCCAGTGATGCCGCTCATGAAGCCTTGCGAGGGATAGTATGTTAAGCCGTCTTCAGGTAGTACTACGCTGTTCACTGGCACTGTGACATTCCATTGTATGCCGCTGCTCCATTCGTACACTCCTGACCGCGGTTCCCACATGGTTATGCCTGGTTCAGTTCCGATTATCATAAAGTTGCTTTCGAAGGCTTTAGTTGAGTTCCACAGCGCGTGCCATCCTGCCTGTCCATTGAGAACGTCGACGAACATTGTTCCATCTTTGCCAAAGTAGACGGCGCCTGGCATACCGTTTGCGAAGGTCATCATGTAGTCGCCTGTGAAAGCGTCAAACATGTGATACGTGGCGATTGGCGGTCCGAAAATTCCTGGGCTGTCGATTTTCCAAAGGTAGGCATCTCCTCCTGCCTCGTTACCCGTGTAATAGGTGTATACTTGTCCGCAGGTTACGGTGTAGTTGGTGTTGCGCCACAGTTCTTGCCCCGTGCGCAGGTCAACGCAGACGAAGCCGGTTCCTCTAAATCCAAAGAGGCTGGTTGGGTAGATGTTGTAGTAGAGTTTGCCGTTCATTATTATCGGCGGAGTCAGTTTAGGCTCGTAGGATTGTCCAGTGTAGTAGCTTTCTGCGCCGAAGTCTCCTCCGATGAGGCCACCCATCGTCAACTCTTTGGTCCACATGACGTGTGGTGCACGGGCTGCTTGACTGAACGGATTAGCAGCGACCACCTCCCCGAAGGAGCGGTATGTAGAGTTGTAGTTGCGCATAAGCCAGTTTCCAGAGATGCCATTCCAGCCTCTGTTCTGGGCATTTATGGGTCTATTCCAGTATCCTGTGGGAAGCGGGGCCTCCTGGAATTCCGGCAGTCCCTGTTCCTGTACTGCGACGGTGGTGACTGGGCTTTCGGCTGTTTCATAGACTACGGTGCCGCTGGCGAAGGATTCACCTGGATATGTAAACTTGAACTGGTAGGCACCGATTGCGGTTGGTACATAGACAAAGTATTGTGAACCCAATGGCGACGTTGTGAAGGGCCCCCTTTCTTCTGTACCGCCGTCGGGTTTCGTGATGGTAACCTTGAAACCGTGGAAGATGTCTGCGGCTGTTGGAGGAATAGGTTCAATCCAAAAGCTGACAACGAGGTCTTTTCCTATTTGAACGGGATTGGGATTCACGGATAGGAAAGCGCGGGTTCTAATGGTAGCGGCTTGTGCTTCGGGAGAAATCGCGAGTAAAGCGGAAGAAGCCAACAAGAAGACTATTGTCACTGAAGCAAATGATTGTTTGTTTAAGAGTTTCATATTTTATCTCCTAAATCTTCTTTCTGGCACTGAATCTGTTAGCTCTTAATATATAAGACTTTAACGAGGCACCATACATCGGGATGCGTTTCATTTCACCCCCTATTGCTCAGCAAACATTACAGGCAAACTGACCACCCTCACAAACACAAGTTAAACCAAAAATAAACTATTTAAAAGGGAGGGGTAGTCTTTTCCGAGCAATAGAATACACCCGAAAACACCGAACGACAATCATAATTTAAACTTCGAAGCAGCATAGGATTACCGTCAGAAGGGGTGAACACTATGCAGATACGCGAGTTTCAAGAAATGATGAAACGCCTATACTTTCAGAGGGATTCTGAACGAGGCATAAAAGACACTTACGAGTGGCTTATGGACGAAGTCAAAGAATTAGGCGAAGCACTAGAAGGAAAAAACAAGGAAGCTACAGAGAAAGAGTTCGCAGACGTCATCGCGTGGCTCGCATCCCTTGCCAACATCACAGACATTGATTTAGAAGCCGCAACCCTCAACAAATACCCTCACAAATGCCCAAAATGCCAACACTCCCCGTGCCAATGCACCTTCTAAGCAACCAAGCGCTTCTGACCTAAACCCGTCAGCACCCAAGAACAAGGTCTCTTTCCCACTCGGCGAACAGTGCCCTCTGCTTCGAGAAGCCGCAAATGATGACGTACAGCGTCATAAGACATACCTACACTCCGCGCAATTGCTGCCGCATCCGCTGACCGATTGTCCAGAACATTCAGAATCTTAGTTCTGGCCATCAGACCAGTCTTCATGCTCTTTACGCGTTGCAGGTAAGCTTTCGGATGATAAGGCTCTTTGATGATTCTCCACCAGACATAGATTCGGTGTCCAAGTTGAAAAGCTTTAGTCTATGCAAAGTCAAAAAGCTTTGCTTGTTTCGGTTTTTTGTTGTCAAACATCGAAGCAATCTCTTCTTTTATCAAAGTGATTCTCTGAGTGTAATACTTGGGAAGTCCATACTTATCCACTAGTTGCTGAGCCGCTTCAAGGTATTTTTCGATGCCGCCACGATAAACCGTCAATGTCAACTTGCCGCCGCAGAAAGGACATTTACCACGCAAGGGCAACCGGCGAAAACGTTTATTGCATGATTTGCATCTGAAAGCTTGAGTGGAGAAAGCGCGCAAGTTGCCAGCTATGTCCCGGAGAAAATGGGTAGTCAGCACTTTCAACGCTACACGTCTAACGTCCACAGCTTCGATCCTCTCTCCCAACTCCAGTTGCAGGTTCAGTTTCTCAATCATCGACTTTAACTGCTTATACGAACTCTCTGAATTGCCCATGTTTATGTTTGAAACAGGCGTAGTAAAGTGGAAGCCTTCAAACTGAGCCTCAGTCCCAAGCCTATGACTAATAACATCCATCACGGGACCAAGCTGCTTAGCCTCAGCCTTCTCAAGAGTTTTCTCGTAAAACTCAAGCGGATAAG
Source organism: uncultured Candidatus Bathyarchaeia archaeon (assembly GCA_964353395.1). GTDB lineage: Archaea > Thermoproteota > Bathyarchaeia > Bathyarchaeales > Bathycorpusculaceae > JADGNF01. The sequence goes on from CAYGVV010000126.1 coordinate 3,920, forward strand.
CCTCATCAACATCAAAATCATGCGCTTGCCTCTGAACCTCCTTTGTGTTAACGAACGGAATCAGCAACAAAGGAGCATCCATGATCCCGCCTATTTGCGCAGGCAAATACTTGCGAGAAAAATTCATAAGCGTATCCAAAGCCAACATAATCGCGTCCTCATCCCCGTCACAATCGCGACGTTTAGCCGAATGCCAAACCGGATGAGCATAAATGACTTTAAGATTAGTGAAGCCTACAACGCGCCCCAATATGCAAGCGCAGGTGTGAGGTGCTAAGCCCATAATCAAGTGCCCAACCAACTCTTCAGGACTCGCCACGTTGTAATAACTCGGAAGCTTGTAAACCCTGACTAAAAGTTCATCAAGGAAACTGGCCACCTGCACGAAATACTCAGCCGCATTCCACGGAATAACGACGTCCTGAATCTTAAGCTCAAGGATTTGATTTGGATCAGCCAAAGGCGCACCAAAGATATCATGCGTATAGCCGAGTTGCCGAAGTTTCTCAACAGAGACTCCGACTTCGCCAGGCTTAATGTGCGTTAACGGTGCATTTGTAGCGTCAAAACGGATTGTGCCATCTTTATAAACTGACAGGTCATGCTTAGCGCGCAAAATGCCCTTTTCGATAATCTCGGGAGTTTTATCCTCATTCGTTAATCCCTTAACGCCCCTAAGTAGTTTGGGCGCAGGAACGCCAAGATTACGTGAAGCCACTTCAAGCAACTCCTTGAAGTTGAACGATTGCCTCTGGTAAGAAACAGCGTCAGCCTTGCATGTTGAGCAACTGTTTTCCTTCAAAGACCGCCCACACCGCGGGCAACACTTTTCGGCGACCGTTTCGCACCCGCAGTCGTTGCACTTCACTCTTAAAGAGTAATTCTTGCAATTAGGGCACTTGCGCTTAACAACCTCAACGAACACAGGCCCTTTCTTCCCAGCCTCCACAAAATCCCTGTGAGAACCACCAGCCAAACTCACTGGAAAAAGGACATGAACCAAAGGCTTCATCTCCCGCCTCTTAGCCTTCTCAGGACGCCCCATACGTGCGCCCACAAAAGTAGGAGCCTTATCCTTCACATCCACGCCCGACAGAAAGCTAACAGCCTTCAACACTGACTCCGCTGAAGAGCCATCTATTGCCCTAAGAGAGCCATAGCCAAGAGAGAAAGCAAGGGCACAGGCTTCTTCACCCTCAACCACAATCTTGCCCTCAGAAACTCTATGCGGCGCAAAAATCCTCCTCAAAACCAACGCAGCGTTTTGATCCATTGCCCCGGCAATCCTGCGAATGGAACCGTGAACACTTTCTACTTCAGAGTTTGATAACCATTCTTTCAACAGTTTAACCTCTTGAACCGACGAGAGATTTGACCAGAAAAATGTGAACTTCGGATGCATAGGCACATGTAAATGCTGAGAAAGCGCGAAAGCTTCTTCAGCGGTCAGTTCAGAGTTGAAAGGGGTCTCCAACAGATTCTGGAGCTTGCTGGGCGAAATCTTGGCAAGTTCTGCCACTTTTTCCAAATTCCCATCAAATCTTTCCTTGAGCGCATTCCTCAGGTCCTTGATCCACCATTCTTCAACGTAGCCCGAAGGAGGAAGAGTCTTGCTTGTATAGAGGAAATCGCCAAAACTGATCAAAATATCGCCGAGAAACAGAATCTTCTCAACTTTGCCCTTCACGTCTTTAAAGTTTTCAAGAGAAACCCGAACGACAGAGCCATCTTTCAACAAGACTACAGGAAGTTCAAGAGTGTCCACCGGCACGGTGATGCCGCCTTTTCCGGGAAGTTCCAATCGCAGCTGCGTGCCAGCCGCTAGAAAGCTTTCTAATACGAGCATGGTCGCAGGGTGTATTCCCACAGCCGACAGCCCAGAGTTTCGGGACCTGCCGTACCTTAACCTGAAGCCGCCTCGCCTTGACGGAAAGGAGAAAATGGGGCGCCCAGCGATTACATCATCCATGAAGCCGGAGGACTTTTTTTCCGATTTCGTCTTGAACTCTCTCAGC
>CAYGVV010000127.1:0-5929 GCA_964353395.1 uncultured Candidatus Bathyarchaeia archaeon
TTTTCGCAAGCGCACTTTCAGCCATAAGCGGCAGCCCCGAGCTAGCTCTCATTATCCTAGCCGTCGTGTTCGTCAACATCTTCGTCAGTCTCTTCCAAGAATCACGCGCAGAAAAAGCCATGGCAACGCTGAAAAGTTGGATGCCAGAGTACGCCAAGGTCATCCGCGACGGAGAACTCAAACGAATCTTAGTAAAGGAGATTGTGCCAGGCGACATCATCTTTTTGGAGGACGGTGACCGCGTTCCAGCGGATGCACGTTTGATTGAAGCGTTTGATTTGTGGACGAACAATGTTCCGTTAACTGGAGAATCTGAACCGCAGCCACGAGTTGCCGAAACTGTGAAGGTTGTGGAAAAGGCGTACATGTATTCGCCTAACATGGTTTTCATGAGTACAAGCGTGGCGAAGGGTCAAGGCAGAGCTGTCGTGTATGCCACGGGGATGAACACGCAGTTTGGGAAAATCGCCAATTTAACCCAAGCGATCCGCGAAGAGGAAAGTCCCCTTCAGAAAGAGATTGCGTTGACAGCAAAGTACGATTTCATTATCGCTGTGGTTGTTGGCTCGGTTTTTTTTGTTGCCAGCGTGCTGTTTCTACACGTTGCGCTTTCCACTAGCATTCTCTTTATGATTGGCGTCATGGTGTGTTGTGTTCCTGAAGGCTTGCAGGTTACGGTTTCAAGCGCTTTAGCGATTAGCGTTCTGAAAATGGTTAAGCAAAATGTTCTCGTTAAACGTTTATCCGCTGTTCAAACGTTGGGCAGCGTTACCATTATCTGCACAGACAAGACTGGCACCATAACCAAGGGAGAAATGACCGTAAACAAGCTATGGGTTAAGGACAAAGTTGTCGAAGTTTCTGGGTTGGGTTACCTGCCCGTGGGGGATTTCACTTGGAACGGAGAGCCGCTGCGGAAAGGTGAAACCGCTTCTTTGGAAAAACTTCTCGAGATTGCAGCACTCTGCAATGGAGCCAAGATTGTTCCTCCTTCAGACAGGAACAAGAACTGGAGCGTTATCGGTGACCCAACTGATGGTGCACTGCTTGTTGCTGCGCTTAAGTCCGACGTTAATGTTGAGGATGCTTTGTCTGAGAAACCCATCGTGGACATTTTGCCTTTCAGCTTTGAGAGGAAGCGGATGACCACTGTTCACAAGCTTAACGGTGACGTTTTCATTTACACGAAGGGTGCTCCAAGAAGCATACTAGATGTCTGCAATAAGGTACTCGTTGACGGCAAAGTGGAAGAGCTAACCGATGAAAATGTAATGCGGGTCGAATCAAGAATCCTCGAGTTCGCCAACCAAGGACTGCGAGTCATAGCTGTGGCTTACCAAAAATTGCCAGGAAACAAGTATTCCAAAAGCGTTGAAGTTGAAAAAGACCTGATCTTCGTCGGTTTAGCTGCCATGCGTGATCCTCCAAGGCTTGAGGTTAAGGCTGCTGTCTTGAAGGCGAAACAGGCAGGAGTGAAAACCGTGATTATCACAGGCGATTATGGTCCAACAGCGCAGGCTATCGCTCAAGAGGTTGGCATAGTTGAAAGAGAATGCTGCCAGATTGTTCGCGGCGTAGACTTGGAAGATTTAAGCGACAGCGCTATAGTGGATAAAGTCAAGAAGGGCAACGTGATTTTCGCACGTGTTTCTCCCGAACAGAAACTTCGCATCGTCAAGGTTCTCAAGGATAGCGGGGAAGTTGTGGCGGTAACTGGAGACGGCGCAAATGATGCTCCTTCGCTGAAAGAAGCTGACATCGGCGTGGCGATGGGTGCTTCTGGAACGGATGTTGCCCGTGAAGCCGCTGACATTGTTTTGCTGGATGACAGTTTCGAGTCTATTGTTAAAGCTGTGGAGTCTGGTAGAGCGATTTACGAGAACATCAGGAAGTTTATCGTGTACGTGTTTTCGCATAACTGGGCTGAGTTGATTCCGTTCGTGCTTTATGCTTCGTTGGGTATTCCTTTGCCTTTGCTTGTGGTGCAGGTTTTAGCCATAGACCTTGCCATAGACGTTATTCCTTCTTTGGCTTTGAGCCGTGAACCACCAGAATCAGGTATAATGCAGGAACCACCAAGAAGCATCAAGGAAAGATTGTTCACGCGCAGAGTTTTCGCGCGTTCGCTCTACATTGGCGTGATAATCGCTGCTGGCGCAATGATAGGATGTTTGAACGCTTGGACTGCTGGCGGCTGGCACTTTGGAATGCAATTGGCTGCTAATGACCCTGTTTACGTTAAGGGTGTGACCATGACTTTCGCGGGCATAGTTGTGGCTCAAGCGGGCAACGTTCTCGCCTGCAGAACAAGCAAGCAGTCTATTTTCAAAACGAAGATTTCACACAACAAATGGATAATTTTCGGCATAGCAGCGCAGTTGTCTATTCTGTCATTTTTGGTTTATGTTCCGTTGATGCAACAGTTTTTCGGAACCACAGCGCTTGGCCCAGTAGACTGGGCGTTTCTGCTGTCGCTGGCGGTTGTGGTGGTTGTGGCGGAGGAGATTAGGAAGTTCTTCTCCCGAAGGTTTTCCAAAACGTCTGGGAACTGATGTGCTCTCGGACACTTAATATAAAGGACAGAAACGTTGAGTGAACTGCATGTTCAGTTTCAGCTCAGCCATGTTTAAGCATTCAACTTTTTTCCTGTGTACACATGTTGCACTTAAATATGTGTGTCCACATAATTATGGTTCATGGTAAACATAACGATTTCAATCCCGCAGGAACTCTATGACAGGATGAAACGGCATTCGGAAGTTAAGTGGAGCGAAGTGGTTAGGAAAACGATGGCGAACTACGTTGAGCACTTAGAAGTAGTTGAGGGTGGAGTTGTGCCGATGAGGAAACTGGCTAAAAAGCTGAAAGATACTGGTGCCGATGTTTCAAGTATTGACCTGGAGAAAGCCATCGAATACTATGAAGAAGGCAGGAAGCTGGAATGGAAGAGGTTGTCTACGACACAAACCAGCTCATAGAACTTTCGAAAAGCGGCAAACTCGACGTAAGAGGCTTCACGACAATATTCAATGTAATAGAGTTTCCTAAAGCCTTGGAATTCGAAGACTTAACTGTGATTTACCCAACCCTTGAAGACTACGACGAAAGCGTAGGCATTTCCTTAGCCGTCCTCCGGAAAGGCAGCCCACTTCCAGCAGTCGATATACTGATAGCCGCCATGTGCATCCGAAGAAACTTGACGCTGTGCACCATGGATAACCACTTCACGAACATAAAGTCGGTAAGAAACACCTTCAAACTAGAACTGGCCAAGTAGTCCAACAACTGCCTATTTGACAGCGAAGTTTGCGCATAGTTCCTCTACTGTCCTGTTTAGTGTTAGTTCGGCGACGTCTTGTCCGTAGTCTAGTATGCGTCTTGAACTGTCCAGCACCAGCCTCAATATGGCGGAGATGTTCGGGTCCAGTTTCTTGCTGCTCATAAGCCTGATGAGGTCGTTCTCCAGCGTCACGTAGCTTTGACGTTTAGGAATCAGAGCTTCAGCGTCGTTGTAGTCCCGTTTGAACATGGCTCTCGTCGCCTCTTCGAACAGCTGATGCGCCAGCGCGTTGAAGCTGAGCATCTGCGAGTAAACCTCCTCGTCAATTGGGTCTTTTATGAACAAGAGTTGGTCATCGACGAGTTTCTGGAACGTTGCCAAACTGTTCATTATGTTCAGGGCGTTTTCGCCGATGTTCCTAATGTCGTTCACGATGATCCTGTACATCAGGAATTCTTTGGGCGTTCGGAACCCCAGTTCCCTGAACATGTTGTGTTCGATGCCGAATTTTAGTTGGCGGACAACGTACAAGCCGAGCCTGTTCACGTCGTGATGTGCGTTAACCACGTTCTGGTAAAGTTCTTTGCTCCCGTTCTTCAGCGCGGAGATGGCGTCTTTGTTGGCTGAAAGCGCTATTATAACCATGCGCCTCACGGCTTTCTCGAGAGGAAACTCTGAGTGCCTGATGAGAATCTGCAGGGTAATCTCATCGGCGGTTTCGTCAATGATTTCTGAGCCTAGAAAAGTATCCTTTGCGAAGTTCTTGATTTCCGTCTTGCACTTAGACGCGTCCACATTGCCCTTGAAGTGTACGCGCATGATGTCGGCGCTGATGACATAAAGTGCTTGGATCATGCGCAACGTTGACTGTATATCCTCTTCTGGGTCTACGCTGATGTAGTACTCTTTCAGCTTTGAGTTTTCGTCTCCCTCGTTCTTCTCCCTGATTTTTCTCGGAATCAGGTTGAGCGTTGAGTCGGCTTGCAGGTTGAAGGCGATTTCGCTTCCGCGTTTCAGCCCGATGTCTTGCACCCACTCTTTAGGTAAGCTGATGATGTAGGAGCCTCTGCCTGTGCATTGGACTCGGCGGTAGCCTAAGTCTTTCTCTGCCATGAACGTTCACCCGTATATATGATTCATTTATACTATATAACTCATTCCCTTACACATAAATGATTTTCACTACAGTTATATAGAATACATGCCATTAGCATCGGCTAACTCCCGAGAAACAGGTGACAAAAAATGTCTATGAACACTTGCAAAGTGCACATAAACTCCGCTGAACAAACAGTCACAACCAGCGCAGTTATGTGCACAAAAGACATAGAACTCTACATTTCTATGCTCACTTGTCCCCGCTAACCAAACAAAACAGCGTGAAAAACCATGGTAAAAAGAATAATCGCCAAACAAGAAGCCTGCATGGGCTGCGGACTCTGCGAAGTCTACTGCACCACCCAACACTCCAAGTCAAAAGATATAGTCAAAGCCTACAACAGAGAAAAACCCCGCCCAATCAGCCGCGTAAGAGTGGAAATGAACAAGCCCATCAGCTTCGCAATACAGTGCAGACACTGCGAAGACGCACCCTGCGCACAAGCATGCCTCACAGGCGCCATGCACAAAGACGAAGAAACAGGTTTAGTCACTCACAACGACGAGAAATGCATGGGCTGCTGGACCTGCATCATGGTCTGCCCATACGGTGCCATCAAAATCGACCAGCAAGGCAAAATCGTCGCCAAATGCGACCAATGCACAGAACTTGACACGCCAGCGTGCGTTGCTAACTGCCCCAACGGAGCACTAGAATGCAAAGAGGTAAAACCCTAATGCCCAAATACGTCATCGTCGGCGCCTGCGCAGCAGGAATCGGCGCAGTAGAAGCCATACGCGAAGTAGACCCAGTCGGCACCATAACCGTTATCTCAGAAGAAACCTGCCCACAATACAGCCGCCCCATGATCAGCGACTTCGTCAGCGGCAAAGCAAATCTGGAAAAAATGAAGTGCCGCGAAGACAACTTCTGGCAAAACAACACTGTCCAAGCGTTAACAGGCAAAAAAGCCGTAAACCTAAACCTCACCGAACGAACCGTCGCGCTCGAAGACGGCGACAAAGTCCACTACGAGAAACTCCTCCTCGCCACAGGCGGCAAACCCTTCGTCCCAAAAATGGAAGGCTCAGACAAAGACGGCGTATTCACATTCACCAATATCAGCGACGCGGAACGGTTAGCCGCAAAAATAGACGCTATTCAAGCGAAGAAAGCTGTGGTCATCGGCGCAGGCCTCATCGGCATCAGCGTCACCGAAGCACTTGTAAAACGCGGGTTGAAGGTAACGCTTGTAGAACTGCAAGACCAAATCCTTAGTCTCCTACTGGACCCAAAAGCCTCAGGCATCGTGGAAAACGTCGTTAAAAAAGCAGGCGTCACCATAGTCACAGGTCAATCAGTCCAGCGGATAGTAGGCAAGCCTGAAAACGACCACATCGTCGGCGGCGTTATCCTCACGAAAGGCGAGCAAATCCCCTGCGACTTAGTAATTGTAGCGATAGGCGTTATCCCACGCACCGAGCTTGTCGTGGGCACGGACGTGAAAATAAACCGAGGCATCGTCGTGGACAACTGCATGCGAACCAACG
>CAYGVV010000128.1:0-5827 GCA_964353395.1 uncultured Candidatus Bathyarchaeia archaeon
AAAGGCGGCGTTGGAAAAAGCACTGTAACCGTGAATCTTGCCGTAGCCTTCGCCAAAACGGGTCACGCAGTGGGCATATTGGACGCGGACATCCACGGACCAAGCGTGCCAAGGCTATTAGGCTTAACGGGGCAGCAGGTGAAAATGGGTCCGCCAGGCGCCTTCCCAGTCACAGGACCATTAGGAATGAAAGTTATCTCCATAGACTTCTTCTTGCCTGAAGAAATCCCAACAATCTGGCGAGGCCCACTCAAAATGACGGCTATACGCCAGTTCCTGCAAGACATAGTTTGGGGCGAACTTGACATCCTCTTCATTGATTTGCCGCCGGGCACAGGCGATGAACCCTTAAGTGTAGCCCAGCTTTTGCCTGACATAGATGGCGTCGTCGTTGTGACCATGCCCGGTGAACTCTCAAGCAGCATTGTTAAGAAGGCAATAACTTTCGCTCGGAGACTGGGAATGCCCATAATAGGCGTGGTTGAAAACATGAGTGGCTTCGTCTGCCCACATTGCGGCGAAAAAATCGACATATTCCAGTCTGGTGGCGGAAGAAAAATGGCGGACGAACTAGGTGTTCCCTTCCTTGGAAGTGTCCCTATCGACCCGAAAGTAGGCGTGGATGCGGACAAGGGCTTGCCATTTGTAATTTCGCACGCGGATTCTGAAGCGGCCAAAGCCTTCATGCCTATAGTTGAAAAAGTCGAAGGCTACCTCAAGGATAGAGAAAAGCGGGTAAAACCCAAAACCTGAGCGGCGGAACGAAGACTGCATCGTTTTAAAAGGAGGCTATAGTCTTTTCCGAGCACTAGAGTACACATCTGGCAACCAGAAACAACCACCCGCAACCAGAAACAACTAACAGCAACCAAATTGCAAAACAATTATTTCATAAAATCCCGATGCTGATAAAACAAAGAAAAGAATTGAGAGCGAAATCTTATATGCTTCTTTGCTCTGCAATGCTAAGGTTTTGAAAGAGTTATCTCTATCGTTGAAACCATTCTGGACCTAGTTTCGCCTTCCCGTGGTGGCATCTCGGCTGTTCCGATTGCGATTGTGGTCACTTTAAGTTCTTTCAGGAAGCGGCTTCTGGTAATTTCAGCCACATCAACTGCAGTAGTTATTGCTTGTCCTCGTGCTTTCAGCGTTATGTCTTTGCCAATACCTGAAGAGAACGCTGTAATGATTGCCAGTACATAGCTCATGGGTGGTTTGTTTCCAACGAAGATTACATCTGCCGATTTTTCTGTCATTTTTTATCCTCCTTTTTGTTGTTCTTGTAGTGTAGGTAACGCTCTACGATTTATCTCCTTGCGCAGAACGTTGACTGGTCATATACGCGGAACTAGCTTATAAATTCAATCAGAAAAAGCCCGTTGAGATGTACTCGAAGAGAAGGCTGCTGTGATCTGTCACTTTAAAGCTGAAGTTGTACACTGGCGAGGTGAATGGCAAAGCGCATTTGAAGTTTACACAACTGCAACTATGAAGAGTCAAGATTAACCGTGTTGACAATGGGGAAGAACAACCGCTAGACCTACGTTTTGCTCTGAAATTCATGACTTTGCCCTTGCTCTTAGCGAAAGTACCAACTTGTACATCCAAAAACCGTATATGAATGGCTACATTTTTAAGACGCTAAATGCCATGCGTACTATAAGCGGGGAATAATCATGGAATCAAAGAATAATGATGCCCTTATAGCCTACAACGTTTTGAAAAAGAAAATAATCAACAATGGATTCTGCACATTGTGCGGTGCATGCGAAGCTGCGTGCCCAACTGGCGCGTTGCAGGTAGAGGCTGAAAGACTTAATCGTTTACATGATTGCTCTAAGGACTTGGACCTTTGCCCCATTTGCTACGAGATATGCCCTCATTCTGAATCGCTTATACTCAGGACTCTGAAATTCGTTTCGGATGCACCCTGCAGGAATGAAGCGTTGGGTTACTACAGGAAAATCGTGCTTGCCCAAGCTGTAGATCCAAAACTTAGAGAACAAAGCCGCGGAGGCGCCGTTGTCACTTCACTGTTAACTTACGGCGTCCAAAACAAGATATTTGATAGCGCGATAGTTTCTCAGGCTGAAGCGGAAAATCCAGCTAAGCCTAAAGCTTCGGTCGCTACTGTGCCAGATGACATACTCTCCGCTGTTGGAAGCAAGTTTTTCCCTTCAGCAGTCGCCAAAGCTTACGGAAGCGCAGTGTATGGGTACGGAAAAACCAAAATCGCTTTCGTAGGAGTACCTTGCCATGTGCTTGCCCTCCGCAAGATGGAAGCGTGGCACCACAAGATCATTGACAGTTTGGCGATAACGCTGGGTCTCTTCTGCTTCGGCACGTTCTCCCTAAGTCCACTACTGGAGCACATAACAAAAACGTACAATATTCAGCCTTCAGAAATTAAGCAAATGCGGCTCTCTTCAAAGTTCGAGGTTCAAACCGCGAACGATGTCATACGGATTCCTATGTCTGAAATTGAAGATCACATTCTGCCCAGTTGCCGGACATGCACGGATTTCACTGCTGAACTGGCAGACATATCCATCGGAAGCGCGTACCCCTTACCTGACTGGTCCACAGTGATCATCCGAACCAAAGCTGGCGAAGACTTCTTCTACAATGCGGTGGAAAACCACGTTATTAACACGTGGGTTATAGAGCAGGAGCCTAAAGTGTTCGAACGCGTGGTTCGAGCAGCCATACAGAAGAGAACAGCAGCTCTTAAAGAAGCCAAAGAAATGGAAGAAACCTACGGTTACCTTCCAGTTCGTTTGCTTGGAGAGACAGATGCGCTTGCTAAGGTCAAAGTTGAAGACATAATGACTAAAAACGTCAAGACCGTGCCGCAGAACATGACGATTAGCCAGTTGCTGGATTTGATGGCGAAGCAACATCACATTGGATACCCTGTCGTGAACCATGACGGCGAACCAGTTGGAGTAGTGACTCTGGAACAAGCCTCGCGGATTAGCAAAGAAAAAAGAACCGCCACTCTTGTCAGCCAAATAGTTAGCCGAAAACCCGTCGCCGTTTACCCAGGAGAAACCGCTCTGGACGCCTTCAAGAAGATGAGTGCGCATGAAATCGGGCGCGTTCTCGTCGTGGATTCTGCTGATCCTAAAAAGCTGTTGGGCATTATTACCAAGATTGACCTGATGCATACGCTGATAAACCAGTATTGAGTTTGAACGGTCCTTCATCATCCTTCTTTTGTTTTTTGATTTTGAATGCGCACGTGGCAGTCTGGTTGTTGCGATGCTGCGTAGATGCTGTTTTGGAGAGAAAAGGGTTCTGTGTATCGTGAAAATCAATTCCACGGCGCGAACCTTAAATCTGTGTTTCTTCATTCCCGTAAAACATCGAACTAACACGATAGTTCAAATTGAGTGGCGGAAGGCACAATGGGCATGAACTTGTCCGAGAAAATAATCTCCAATCACTTGGCTGATGGAGAAGTTAAACCCGTCGAGCAAATCGGCTTAAGAATAGATCATACTTTAACACAGGACTCAACTGGTACTCTTGCGTATCTAGAGTTTCAAGCTATGGGTGTCTCTAGGGTCAAAACCAAGCTTAGCCTAAGCTTCGTTGACCATAACATGTTGCAGAACGACTTCAGGAACGCTGACGACCACCGATACCTTCAGAGCGTCGCGGCTAAGTACGGCGTTGTTTTCTCGCGTCCCGGCAACGGCATATGCCACCAGGTTTACCTTGAACGTTTTGGAAGGCCCGGGTACACGCTGCTGGGAAGTGACAGTCACACGCCGACTGCAGGCGGGATGGGCATAATTGCTATCGGCGCGGGGGGACTTGACGTTGCCGCAGCCATGGCTGGAGAACCCTTCTACCTTGAGATGCCTGAAATATTGGGTGTGAAATTGACAGGTTCGCTTTCGCCTTTTGTTTCCGCAAAGGACGTGATTTTGGAGGTTCTGCGAAAACTTACTGTTAAAGGCGGAGTAAACAAGATTCTGGAGTACTTCGGCTCAGGCGTCAAAACACTAACAGTTCCAGAACGGGGAACCATCGCGAATATGGGAACTGAAACAGGCGCCACTACATCCATTTTCCCTTCAGACGAGGTAACCCGCGCTTTCCTCAGGGGACAGGGAAGAGAGGACCAGTGGATGCCGCTAACGGCTGACGAAGATGCAGCGTACAGTGAAGTTCTCGACGTGAACCTGAAGCAAGTTGAGCCCTTGATTGCTTTGCCGCACTGCCCTGATAACGTCAAATCCGTTAGCGAGGTTGAAGAGACGCCTGTGGATCAAGTGTGCATCGGAAGCTGCACCAACTCTTCGCTGCGCGACCTAAAAATGGTAGCCGCACTACTGAAAGGCAAGAAAATCAGTGACCGCGTTAGCCTCACCATCTCGCCTGGCTCAAGCCAAGTGCTGGAGAACTTGGCAGCGAACGGAGAACTTGTTCACCTCATACGTGCTGGAGCTAGGATAATTGAGAACGCTTGTGGTCCATGCATCGGAATCGGGCAGGCACCGCCGACTGGTGGCGTGTCGCTTAGGACGTTTAACCGTAACTTTAAGGGCAGGTCAGGAACCCAAGACGCCAAGGTTTACTTGGTAAGTCCAGAAACTGCTGTGGCGTCTGCGCTATCCGGTGAAATCACGGACCCGCGAAAGCTAGGCGAATACCCGAAGATTACTTTGCCAGAGAAGTTCCTCATTAGCGACAGCATGTTCATTTTCCCAACAGCAAAGCCTTATGCGGCAGAAATTGTGATGGGTCCTAACATCAAGCCCTTACCCAAATTCCAACCCTTGCAGGGCAAGCTGACAAGCGAGGTTCTGCTGAAAGTGGGCGATAACATCTCCACCGACGACATCTTGCCAGGCGGCTCAGAAGTCATGTCTCTGCGAAGCAACATTCCCGAGATAAGCAAGTACACTTTCTGCCACGTTGACGCAGGCTTCGCTGACCGAGCTTTAGCGAAAGGCGGCGGCTTCATCGTGGGCGGCGAAAACTACGGTCAAGGCTCAAGCCGAGAACACGCAGCGTTAGCGCCCAAGTACCTAGGCGTCAAGGCAGTCCTCGCCAAGAGTTTCGCTAGGATACATCTGGCAAACTTGATTAACTTCGGAATCTTGCCGTTGACGTTCGCAGCCAGACGGGACTACGAGCAGATTGCTCAGGGCGACATGCTGGAACTGAACACTTCAAGCTTGAAGAAAAGCCTCTGCGTAAGGAACATTACGAAAAGCGTAGACCTTCGGGTTGAGCTGGATTTAAGCGACCGTGACAAAGACATGGTGAAAGCAGGCGGGAAACTGGTAGCCATAAAACAAAAACAAGCCTAATCAACAGAGTTTCGACTATCTGCCTATGGGTTAAGCTAGTAAGAGCACTTAAAGAAGCAAAGTTTACCTTGTCGCGTAGGCGTCCGTGGGTTCAAATCCCACCCCTGCACCACTAAAACTTATCAGCAGGTTCATCTCGGCGACGTTTTTGATAGCCAAAGTTGGACCTTTTGCGGTAGCCTTAATAGAAGGCATAGACATAGATGTGTATGGTGATGTTTATGGCAAAGAAAACAACAATAACCCTGCGAGACGACGTCTACCAAACCCTAAAAGAGAAAGCAGGCGCCCGAAACATCTCAAACCAAATAAACAAAATCCTCATCGAGCACTTCGCAAAAACAGAAAGCCTGTTCGGCGTCATGAAGCAAACAGACACAGTAGACCTGCGAGACCACAAGGACCGTTACCCATGAAATACGTCATCGACTCCTACGCTTGGATAGAATATTTCATGGGAACAGAAGCAGGCGAGAAAGCCAAACCCATAATCGAAAGTTCAG
>CAYGVV010000129.1:0-5796 GCA_964353395.1 uncultured Candidatus Bathyarchaeia archaeon
TTCTAACAAATAATTCATGCTTGAATAGAAACCACACATCTTTCCACTAAATCTGGGATTGTAAACTGGGCAAATCCAACTGTAGCGAGTGAAAAATCGAGATTCTGGATCTGAGTTACTTCGTTCGACTTCTATAGTGTACGATGCCCAATTCGAACGGTGACTAGCTAATTGCCACATATATCCCAAGATATCTGGATACTCGTCCGAAAGCTCTTCAAAACTGTACAAGAACTTGTTTCCACAAATGTCAAATGCCAAATCCAAGTCTTTGGAAATACTTTGGAGAATGTCTTCAAATTCATTTGTGTCTTTTTCGGTTTTTGCCATGAGAATAGGGGTCCATTTCCGATACACAAAAAATATTGATGCCCAAGCTTTTACTATGTCATCTTTGGCTGCCCACAACCTCGCTATTTCGTCATCAGAGAACCGATGATCTGTGTAATGGGTTTTTCTTCTTTTCGCTATTAGTTCGTGTACCTTCGCTAGGGAAGAGATTAGCGGGTGCTTTGAAAAGTAGAGACAATAGTACTGCACTACTTCATTCCCAACCAAGAATGTGTGCAGCTTGTCCGCATTCCAAAACTCGACATTAGAAAAGTTCTTTGCGTGTTCGCTAAACTCTTTTGTCGGTTCTTGGACGAAAATATAAATTGCTTTCTTGGCAGCGTTTTTGGCAAAGCGGTCTAGTTGAGCACAGTCACTCTTCTTAGGCTTCTTTTTAGCTTGTATGGCTATTTCTTTATCACTCTTTGTACATAGAAGGTCTATTCCTTCTTCATGAGCACGGTCAATTTTGTGATAGTTTGTAACATTGTATCCAGCGTGTCCAAAACCTATCTCAAGAAAATCAAGCAATGTTTCTTCTTGAAAATCTTCCCAAATCTTGAATTTATTACTCGCCGTATGAACTCACCCAAAGGAATTAAATAATATTCTTAGCAATTAGATTAAATATGTTGTGGCATGACGATTTCTTCACCAATCAAAAAGGAGAAACCTTTCCATATTGGAAAATTGCAAATGTAAGAGACCGTTTTATCATTCAACACCCGTACATTCAATTTGGAACATACGTCTTTCCATGGGTTTGGAAAGAGAAAAAACGTAGAAACCTGCCTGCTGAAGAAAAAACCCCAGTATACTTTCAAAAATTCGAGTTAAGTAAACCAGAGAGGGAGGTTTTTAACATACCAGAATTCTTAGTCAGAGTCGAGAAAAATGCTTATCTAGAACCAAATGAAACGCTTTGGCACGAAACTGGCTATTGGTCGATAATATTGCAAGACGCAAACTACATGGGAATGGGCGTTGACCAATTGATGAAAGCTGCTAACAAAAGCAGAGATGCCAAATTCGCTGTGTGCTTTTCGAACGGTATGTCTATTTTGCTAATAAAGTCTGAAGGATTGGGACAAGGAGTTACAGTTACTGTTTATTCTTCAAATGAACTTATACCATTCGCCGAGGTCGTTGAACCATACCGTAAGACAGTTGCAGAATACGAAGGCGGTCATGTTGTCAAGAGCGATATGCTATGGGAAGAAGACTTGCTTAGGTTCTGGTTTGCTAGTCATGAACTATGCATAAATCCCATTGCTTATATAATGGACAAAGAGGACCCTAAGTACAAACGCCATCCTGTAATCAGAAATGAATTTACGAGAACAAAAGATGCACTCATAAGCAAAATTGATTTCATGACCGGTACAACTTCAGGAGGTTTCATAGACTCTGATTATGATGCTGGACATCTTTTTGAATTGCATGCAGAAATATGGGACTTGGAAAATGTATCTGTAGTCGAATTTATTTTTGACCAAACCCACGAGTTCCACAGAGTTACAAAATGACCTCGACTTCCTTTGTTTTCGGAGGCAAATCTAAAGGTGAATCTGCTATGGTAATACAAAGTTTTTGAGAGTTTGATTATTGACATGTCTACTAAGAAGACCAAGAAAGAAAAAAGTGATAATAGAATAGACGGAGTCGCCCAGCTTCCCTTCTTTTTTTGCCGTCAACAATGCCGTGAAACGCAAACTGTTTATGCTCTTCCCCGCACTCAGAAAGCAAAGAACGAGGCGACACATACATGAGCCAGAGTCACCAGCTTAAACCCGCGGACAAAGTCGAAATTCTAAGCCTAATCGACAATTCTCTAGATTACTTATCCTCCAATGAAAAGAAGGAAGTTCAGCCTAGCCGAAACTGGGTCAGGGCAGAACATGGCTTGTCCATGCTTGTCCGCGTATTCTCAGCCAACAAAGCACACAGCATCCTGTTTGACACGGGGCTCACACCTGAAGGCGCAGTTGCAAACGCTGAAAAATTGGAAGTGCACTTGTCGGAAATAGAAGCAATCGTTCTGTCTCATAGCCATCCCGACCACGCGGGCGGCTTAGTTAGTGTGGTTAAGGCAGTTAACAAGCAGGATTTGCCTGTTATTGTCCATGAAGACATGTTCAAGACTCGGGGCATGGTGAAAGCAGATGGCATCATAAGGAAACATCAGGCGTTTCCTTCAGAGGCGCAGGTAAAACCCGCCAGATACGTTAAGACGAGTCAGCCTTACCTTTTGGCTGGCAACATGGTTCTTGTGACGGGAGAAATCCCGCGCAAAACAAGCTTTGAAACGGGTCTGCCTGAACACAGAGCACTGGTTGACGGACAGTGGGTGCCTGAACCGTGGCTGCGAGACGACCGCGCACTCATAATCAACGTTAAACAGAAAGGCTTAATCGTTTTGACGGGGTGCGGGCACGCAGGAATCGTTAACACGGTGCTTCACGCAAAAGAGCTAACAGGAATAGAGGAAGTTTACGCGGTGATGGGAGGCTTCCACTTGGCAGGGAAAGAACATGAAAAACGCATAGACCAAACAGTGGCAGAGTTGAAACGCTTCAACCCAAAACTCATAGTGCCCTCGCACTGTACAGGTTGGAGGGGACTATTTGCGATTCATCAAGCCATGCCAGAAGCCTTCGTGTGGAACAGCGTCGGAAACCTCTACCGCATCGAATGAAGCAGCCGACTATGCCAGCATTGCCGAATTCAACTTTAAACCGTTATCGGTGACTGATGGGTTTGGGTACATCCTAACCCAATATATGCCAAAACTGACCAAACCAAGCCATTCCACGCCTTTTCGCGCCTATTCAAGACGCGGAAAAAACCCAAAACACAAACCAAATTGGAAAACGAACCCAAAACACAAACTATTTTCAGCGATAGGGGGTATAGAAGAAAAATCGCAGTAGAGTCTACATTTTTTCTGGCGCAACCACACCAATCAGATTCAACGCGTTACTCAGCACAATCCGAATGGCATCAGTTAAAGCGATTCTTGCATCGCTGAGTTCCTGCGAATCAGCCTTAATCACTGGCAAAGCATTATAGAACGTGTTGAATTTATCCGCCAAAGCGTTACAGTAGTCCGCAATCATGTTCGGCTTCAAGTACTCTGCACATTCAATGAACATGTCTGGGAAACCCGCCAAAGCCAGAACCAAGTCACGCTCCAACTTCTCCACCAGCAACCCACAATCCACGTTTTCAGGCTTCCGCGCAGCCTTCCGCAAGATACTGCATGCTCTCGCATGAGTGTACTGCACATAAGGCGCACTGTTCGTTTCAAAATTTAGCACACGGTCCCAAGTGAAAACCACAGGTTTCCCAGCGTCAACGTCAACAAGAGCGTAACGCACTGCGCCGATGCCCACGAAACTGGCAATTTTCCGCTTCTCCTCATCTGTCAACAGGGGTGAACGCTTCGAAACCTCTTCGTAAGCTCGTTTAATTGCTTCGTCCAAAACCTCATCAAAAGTGATGTAATGTCCCCTGCGACTGCTCATCTTGTAACCTGGAAGCGTAACAAGATTATAAGCGAAATGCACAAAGCTCTCAGCCTGCTTGTCGAAGCCCAAAGCGTACAAGGCTATTTTCAGCTGCAACTGCGCCAGCGACTGCTCCATGCCTATAACGTTAATTACCTTTTCCGCTCGACTAAACTTCCACAACGTGTAAGCCACATCGCGTGTGGTGTAAAGCGTTGTGCCGTCAGCCCGCACAAGCGTCAACGCCGAAACCTCCTGTTCTTCTCTTAAGCCCAGTTTGGCTCTCAAATCTAAAGTGCGTATGACTTTTTCAGCGTCAAACTCCAAAACTCCGCCTTCACTGTAAATAAACGGCGTAGCCTGCAATTTTCGGAGAACCTCGGAGACTTGGTTGCTCCACACGAAGTCGCTCTCCCAATCCCACGAATCATAAAATATCTCCACACGCTCCTGCGTCTTCCTGAAACCGTCAAGGCACAGGTCGCTCACTTCGCGTATGAGCTTCTTCGCGTTAGGTTCACCATCTTCGTAAGCACGGTTAAGCCTGTTAATTTCTTCTTCAGGATTCGCGTCCTTGCCTATCTTTGCCAAGAGCGCTTTGAAGAGTTTGGGAAATTTCTCTTCCAGTTCTACGGCGATAGACATCCACTCGTCAATTTCCTTGTTAAGCTTCACAACTTCATCGCTGGGCGAAACCGCTTTTGCAAGCTCAACCTGCCGTTTCAAGCGGTTAAGCTCCACTAAGCAGCTTGTGATTGTGTAGATTTTGCCCACGAAAAGGTCGGATTTCTCATCTGCCTTGGGTTTGCCAAGTTTAGCGTAACCATAAGCGAGAACGGAAGATTGCCTTCCAACATCGTCAATGTAATAGTGCCTCGAAACACTGTGTCCCCTGCATTTCAGAATTCGCGCCAAAGCATCGCCCAACATGGGGTTTCTGGCTTGCCCAATATGGATTGGATGAAGCGGATTAACACTAGTGTGCTCAACGATAATTTTAAGCGGAGTTTCTGTCTTGATGAAGCCATACTCTTGGCTCAGTTGCCCGATGGATTCAAGAGTTAACTCTGAAAACTCGGCGAAGTTCACGTGGAAATTGGCGTATCCGCCTGCAGGCTCAACTTTTTCAATCAGGGTGAAGAGGGATTTGTTTACGGCTTTAGCGAGTAACGCTGCCAAGTCATTTGGTTTCTGTCCAAGTTTCTTGGCAAGCTCAAAACAGAGTGAAGAAGCCAACTGCCCAAACGCTGGGTTCGATGGTTTGCCCAGAGGGAAAGCGTCAACTTTGACTTCTGGAAGAGTCCGCTTTACAGCGTCAGCTAACACGGTTTCGCATTCACGGCGGAAATCTGCAAACGGATTCACGGAAACCATCAGTCTTTTCTCCCATTTTCAGCGATACGTTAAACCTTTAAGATGAGATGGTATTTAAAATTGAAAACGTCACTTATCTACATAATGGATGCAGACCACATGAACACGAAAATAATCTTCTCAGAAAAATGCCTCGGCTACGGCAACTGGCACATCGAAGGACCCCAAAGAATCAAGATGGCGCATGAAATATTGAAAGAAAAAGGCTACCAATTCCAAGAACCTGAACCAGCATCGGAAGAAGACCTGCTCAGAGTGCATGACGCAGAGTACATTTGGAACCTCAAGAAGGGCTTGGTTGAGGACCCAGACACACCAGCATACGACAACATCTACAAGTACGCTAGACTTTCCGCTGGAGGCGCATTGTTAGCGGCTAAAGTTAACGGTTTCTCGCTAATGCGACCACCTGGACACCATGTGGGAAGAAACGGTGCTGCGTTAGGTGTGTACACTCGTGGGTTCTGTTACTTGAACAACCTTGCCATAGCTGTGAAAGCGCTTGATAAGTCCACGTTGATTTTGGATGTTGATGGGCACCATGGAAATGGGACGCAGGAGATTTTTCAAGGCGACAAGGAAGTGG
>CAYGVV010000130.1:0-5776 GCA_964353395.1 uncultured Candidatus Bathyarchaeia archaeon
TCCTTCGGCTTCCGCTATAAACTCCGCACCCACACCTTCACCGCTACTTTCACCTTCACCATCGCTCTCGCCATCGCCCTCACCTGTTCCAACAGGAACTCAGATACCCTCGCCTTCACCTTTGGCATCCCCAACTTTTGCCTCAACATCGGAACCTGACTCTTCCAGCGGAGAACCGCCAGCGTTCTCCATTTTTCCATACGCCCTAGCCTCAGGCGTAACCGTGGCAGCATTAGCGGTTGCAGCATCCGCAGCAATGCTCTGGAAGAAGAAAGTGCACTCAAATTATGTAGACAAATAATCTGCTGTTGCGGAACTACTCTTCAGAACGAGTCTTAACAATAACTTTTGTTTGCTGAAAGTCCACTTCTTATCTTGTCTTTTCTCGTTTTTTGCGTGCCTTAGACGGCGCGTCATCCCATGCTTTCTCAAACTCTTCAGGCGACAAAATCTCCAAACTGGCTAATCGCTGGCGGAAAGCGTCACGCGCGCACGGTTCGCTTAAATGAGCATGGTAAACCGCCGTCATGAGATACACTGCCATGGCCAGCGATATGGGTTTTCCAGCCATAGATGTTAACTCGTTTGAGACTGATACTAAATCCTCATACACGGCATCTGGTAGATTAACTGTTTTCACCATTGCGGTCTCTTCCGATAAGAACATGCTTAACATTGACTGTATAAACTATTCTTATCCGAAACTAGCAAAAGCCTTCATCACAGTTCAAAAAGCACTAGCTAAAGTTTCACTATTTGGGCGTGTGGTACGCCTTCTATGTTTAGCACTGCTTGAGGGTGCACGTAGCCTTTCTCGATGGCTTTCTCCACGCAGCATTTGCCCACCATGTTCACAATGGTTGAGTTTTCGATCATACTTACTGCTTCTTCCACCGTGACTTTGCCGCCGTTGTAAAATTCGTCTTTCACGTGGAAGACAATCTTTCCCTCCCGCAAGGTTTTGCCGAGCACTTCGCAGTCGCAGATGGCCAATAGCACGTTTCTGCCCACTTTCTTTAGGTTAACGTACACTTCCAACTCTAAACTGCGCGCTCCTTACAGCTGCTTAATCGATGACCGTGCACCACACGCGTTACACACTAAGAAGGATAAACGCTTCTCCTTGACAACCTTCGTGTCTGGACGCTTGCAAACTGGGCAAATCACGAACGCCTCCATGTACCGCTGAAACAGCCGTTCAAATGTGTCCCGCGGAAACTTGCCTTGGAATATCGCGCGGCTATCATGGTATGTGGCGGCGGTAGCCATTTCCCGTGTCAAGAACTTCAGAATGTGCTGGGGGTCGCGATCCAGCATGTCGGCGACTTCCTTAAAATTGGCGATAATCGTGCGCATGCCCACCATGGAAACGAGCAGTCTGGGCAGTTCAAGTCGTTCACGTTTCAGTGTAACTTCGGGTACTTGCGCTCGCGCCCGTTTCAGTAGTTCATCATAGTCATACTTCAACGTTGTTTACCCTGCAAATCAAGGGCGCATCATACTATTTAAAACTTATAATTATCATCCTGATACACTTTATCCAGATACTGCTAACTTATTTGTCACGCCCTTTTTTGGGATTTGGCAAAAGCTAAATACTAAAAACAATCAAACAAGAACGCTGACCAAAATTGAAGAAGTCTCACATAATTCTTGCTATTTGTGTAGTGACGTTTTTCGCAACCTGTTTGACGTTGTATTTGGCTTATGTTGGTACTTTCGGCGAACCATTCAGTGGATTATTTATCGTAATAGAAGGCTCGGTGATTACTGGATTGATTTTTATTAAAGTAACAGATTGGCTAAAGGAACCAGCGGTCTTCTTAACGCCAATATCAAAAAATTTCGATATTGGGTTTTACGTCAGGGTTAAAGAAAAGAACATTAAAGATGCTGAAGTTTATTGTGACGATACAAGAATCAAATGGAGAGAAGATGGAAAAGAAAAAAAGACTAAAGACCTTTATGTGGGTGGTGAAGCCTTTTTCTTTCCATACAAATTTAGGGTATCTGAAGACCCAACCGAAATTAGACTGAAAAATGATGAACAATCAATATACATCGAAATCACTCAAAAAACATCTACAGATATAGGCTCCAACGAAACAACTGAACGAATTACTTATTGGGGAAGTTTTGTCGTTCCAAGAGGTCGCTTTACAACAATAAAAGTAAGGGGTAGCCCGATGAACCCTAACTTTCATTGCAATATTCGATTGATTGGTAAAGGCATTGAAGAAGTGAAAACTCGTTTGTTTGATTTTACTTGCACGTTTTGGTTTACAAGAGATGCAAATTCAGATAAAAAAGAGGATATATGGGTTCGATGTGATTTTGGCAGTACCGAAAGCCTTATATTATAAATATGGCTTATAGGATATATAATAGAGCGTGATAAGCTATGAACTGTAAATACTGTGACTCCGAAAACGTTGTGAAGAACGGCAATGTTAAGGGAGTGCAAGTTTTCAAGTGCAAGAGTTGCGGTCACCGTTTTACCGAGGGTTCTGCTTTTCCGAAAATGAGAACTGAGAGTCGCATAATTTCCTCAAGTATTGACTTCTATTTTGAGGGTTTGAGCATACGGAAGATTTCTACTCAGATTGAGAAACTGTATGGTG
The DNA here is from genome assembly GCA_964353395.1 of uncultured Candidatus Bathyarchaeia archaeon. Classification (GTDB taxonomy): domain Archaea; phylum Thermoproteota; class Bathyarchaeia; order Bathyarchaeales; family Bathycorpusculaceae; genus JADGNF01. The sequence goes on from CAYGVV010000130.1 coordinate 2,622, forward strand.
TCCACGTTAGCAACGTTTCTATTTGGAAGTGGATAGTGAAGTATTCACGTTTAGTTTCTCAGTACGTTGAAACTCTCTCTCCGCAGCTATTGGGGATTTATCATGTTGATGAAACCGCAATAAAATGTAGTGGCGTTCAAAAGTGGTTCTGGGAAGTCATAGATGAACAGACAAAATTCTTAGTGGCTGGTCACCTTTCAGGCGTAAGAAGCACAGAGGAAGCCATAGCGGTTTTTGAGAAGTGCTTGAAAGTTGGAAAGAGAAAACCCGTTTCCGTTTACTGTGACGGTTTACGTGCTTATGGCGATGCTTTCACCAAACTGTTTCACACTATGAAGAGTGAAGGCAGACCTGAACTAATCCAAAGAATAGGCATACGAAACATCCACAACCAGAACGCGGTAGAACGCTTACACAGCACACTTAAAGACCGATTGAAGCCAACCAGAGGATTAAAAGACGCAGAAACCGTTAGAACGCTCTTGGAAGGTTGGGTTGTCCACTACAACTATGTGCGAAAGCATCAGACAATTAAAATGACTCCAGCGCAAGCTTCAGGGTTAGATGTGAAAGCTGATTGGCACAACTTAGTTAAGGATGCTACTAGAGCGGAAGTTGCGAAAGGAGATAGCAAAATGCAGAAGCAAGAGGTAATGGTGACTGTGAAATGAAGAAAGTTTTAGTTAGCCTTCCAGAAGGCATCTTTAACCAAATTCATGACCTTAAGGGTGTACTTGGTGAAAGTGATTCTGAGGTTGTGCGTACTATGGTTATCAGTTTCTTAAGTGAAAAAGGATACTTAGCAAAGAAGGAAAAGTTATGAGTAAAAAGAAGAAAAACGAAATAGTCGAAGTCAAACAGGAAATTGACATCTTAGACCATATGCTTGACGCTCTCGTAGAAACTCTGGAAGAAAAGGGTATTATGACCACTGAGGAGTGGGAAAAGAAGGTAAAAGACAAAATTGAGCATTCAGCTAAAACTCAACAAAGTTTTCGGGAGATAGAATAAACACGGCAACCCATAAAACTCTCAGTAACCAAATCATGACAAATAAGTTAGCAGTATCCTTTATCCATCAAACATAAAAGCAGCGTGTGAAATCAATATTAATTCGAAACTTACAACCTATTATCTAATCATTGAGCAGAGGAACACCCTTGACCGAACAACAAAAGACCCACGACGAACTCGCCGCAGTCAACGAGCAACTCTCCACGTTAAGAGAACAACTAAACAGAACAAACGACGAAATGTTCAAGCACATTGAAGAAAGGGACAAACTCAACGGGCAAGCCCGAGCACTTCGCCAAGAAATCAACGAACTCAAAGAAGAACGCGACCGCCTAAATGAAACTGTTAAGACGTTGAAGCAGCAACGCGACGACGTAAGAGCAAACATCAGACCATTCATTGAAGAAATAAAAGTACACAGCCAGAAAATCCGCGAACTGAAAGAGAAAAGATCCGGAGTGCCCCGCCATGAACTGCAGAAAGCATTCGACGCTATCGAATGGAAGATCCAAACAACCTCGCTTGACCTGCAGGAAGAAAAAGGACTCATAGAAGAAGTTAAACAAATAGAAATCCAACTGAACGTCTACAAAAAGATGGAGCAGCACAGCCAGCGAATCAGCGAGTTAAAAGCTGAACTTAAAGTGTTCACGGACAAGGCAGACGCTTTTCACCAAGAACTGACCGCCAATGCCCAGAAAAGCCAAGAACTCCACGCCAAAATGCAGGCAGAGTTCATTGAGATGAACAAAATCCGAGAAGATGCCAGCAACTTGCACGCTATGTATCTTCAAGCGAAAGAACAAATGAAGCCGTTACATGAAGAAATGACGAACGTATGGGAACAACGGAAAAAGCTGCAAGAAGAGAGCAAGAAACAGCAAGACGAACTGAAGCAGTTAAGAGAGCAAGATGAACTTAGCAAAAAAGCCAAAGAGAATGAACTAAAAGAAAAACTTGGATCTCAAGCAAAAGATAAACTTGCACGCGGCGAGAAACTAGACTTGCGAGAATACCAACTCCTCGCTGGCGACGATTCGGGTGATGAACCTGAAACGGAAGGTTAAAACTTAGCTTCAGTATATATTAGGAAATAGAGAACTGATGACCGAGAAAGAAACTGGGGAACAGACGGAGAAACGAATTCTAATTTTATGCGTGGACAGAGATGGCGATTTAGGAACAAAAGCGGGAATAAAAACACCGCTTGTGGGCAGAACCGCCAACCTTGACGCTGCAGTTTCCCTTGCACTCAAGGACCCTGAAGAACCTGACGCAAACGCCATGTTCGAAGCCGTAAGCCTCTACGACCGCCTCCAGAAGGAGAAGAAACCTGGAGAAGTTTTCGAAATCGCAACAATATGTGGGTCAGAACTGGGCGGAGTGGGTGCAGACCGAAAAATCGTTGCCGAACTGAACACGGTTCTGGGTTCCTTCAATGCCAACGAAGTCATCTTGGTCACGGATGGCTACACAGACGAAGCGGTCTTGCCCTTGGTGGAGTCAAGAGTGCCTGTCTCTTCAGTTAGGCGCATAGTCATCAAACACAGCGAGTCTATCGAGGAAACGGCGCAGCTTTTCTCAAAATACATGAGAATGCTTGTTGAAAATCCCAAATACTCGCGCATAGCCTTGGGGATACCTGGGGTGCTGTTTGTACTCTGGGTAATCTGTTCGGTCGCAAAGGTCACTGACCAATACTGGCTTGCCATCCTCGTGGTTCTCGGCGCTGCCTTCCTCATCAAGGGCTTCGGAGTTGACAGGTTAGCCAAAGACTTTTACAAGTGGGCAAAAGAATACCAGCCGCCTGCACTTCCTGTTCAAATAGGAAACTACGCCACAATCGCCGGTATCTTGTGCGTGGCGATAAGCGTCTATTCTGGATACGTAAACATGACAGCTTACATTAATGCGCCTGGCAGAGTTGATCCTCTTCCAGTGGATGCAGGCGGTTGGATAGGCATCTTACCCGCGCTTTCGGGTTACTACATCAAAGGCGCCATAGACCTCATAGTGGTAGGCTTAGCCACCATCCTGTTCGGAAGAGCCCTGCGATTGTATTTTGACCATGACGCGCGAGTACTGCGAAACGCCGCCCTCATAGTGTCTATTGTCTGGTGCCGATGGATTTTCGATGGTGT
>CAYGVV010000131.1:0-5772 GCA_964353395.1 uncultured Candidatus Bathyarchaeia archaeon
GCCCATTTTTGTGAATTGGAGGAATCCGTCTTTCGTTATGGTTTTCACCATCAAGCCGACTTCATCCATGTGGGCGGCAAGCATCACTTTGGGCTTGTTTTTGCTGCCTTTTTTTATGGCGATGACGTTTTCCAGCTTGTCCACTATGACTTCGTCTGCGTGTGGTTTCAAGAGGCTAATCATCAGGTTTCTGACTTCTTCTTCTCTGCCCGCCACGCCGCAGGCGTTTGAAAGTTTCTTTAGATTCTCAGCTAAGGCCATAACACGCATCCTCTTTCGAGGTTACACTACAACTCTTCTGGCTTGTCAAATTATTAAACGATTGCGGTAAGGAAACGCGGCGGAAGTGGTAATTCTTAAATGCGTCAACCGCGTCAACAGCATATTCAAGGTGTAATGTAAAATGGCACAACCAAGTTTCAAAACAGTTTTCGTTTTCCTAGACACCGACAAGTACTGCAGCCCATTCGACATGCTCGTAGCCATCGATGCATTCCCTGACTCCATGATATTCAAATACGAAAACGTAACCGGTGAAGACGCCGCAAAAATAGTCTTCGATGCCCTGTTCCCACGCGGACCCTTAGGCGCAGCACACACGAAAATCTTCATCAACGGCAGCAACTTTGACATGGTCAGCGAAGTCGTCGCCGCAACCCAGAAATGCATGGCCTCTGCGCCATGGGGAAACTCCATAATCGTTGACCCACGAGGAGCTTACTCAACAGCAGCAGGCGCGGTCGCAAAAACGCTGGGGCTGTCGCTTGAGAAAGGCTTCGGCACGTTGGAAGGCAAAAACGTCACAGTTCTCGCTGGCACAGGACCAGTAGGGCAAACAGCGGCACGCATATATGCATCAGAAAAAGCAAACGTAACCATCACATCCCGCACATTAGCCAAAGGCCAAGCCGTAGCTGACAAAATAAACAAAGAAGTCGGGGCAGAACTCGTCAAAGTCGTCGAAGTCACAAAATCAGAACAAACAGGCGCAGCCATCAAAAACGCCGAAATAATCCTCGCCGCAGGAGCAGGCGGAATCCAACTTCTCAGCGCGGAGGAACTGAAGAAGTACGGCGGAAAATGCAAGATAGTCGCAGACATCAACGCCATCAAACCCGTAGGCGTCGAAGGCTTAGGCTCAAACGACGACGGCATAGAAGTTAAACCAGGAGTCTTCGGCATCGGTGCGTTGGCGATTGGCAAGCTGAAGATTAAGATTGAAACGGAAATGATTAAGCGCGCAACGGCTGAGCCGCAGGGACTGTTCGACTACGCGATAGCTTACGACATCGGCAAAACCAACATACTCAAGAAACTCGCAAAAGCAAAAGACGCCGCGAAGCCATAGCAACCTAAACTTTGGCTGCCTCAACAGGCAGTTTCATTTTTCTCATTCTTTTTTGTTTAACGCTTTTTCCTAAACAGAACTGCAAGTATTCCAGCTAGCAACGCGGCAAGTATGATGAGTACGGCAAGTATTGCGATTTCTATTCCGTTGAGCCCTGTTTGAGGTGTGGTTGGTGATGCAGTTGGGTTTTGTGTAGGTGAAGAAGAAGGCGAAATACTTGGAGAAGGAGGCAGAGGTGTTGGAGACTCACTTGCTGATGCTGTGGGTGAAAGCGTAGATGTTGGAGACGGAGAGGGGGACGGTTCTACCTGTTCTAAGCCTATATAGCTCCCATCTGAGATAACGGCACAATCAACTTTAACATTAACTGGAACGTTATCGTCACTCCATATAAGCCCAAGATGTAAAACACTCATATCTCCTCGCACATCGTTATCTAAACCACTTGCGGAGAAAGCCAATTCGCCGCCAACGTACAGTGCAACGGTTCCATTTCCTCCTCCAACAGTGCAATGCAATTCGATAGAAACATAGGTCAGTGGAACGTAAACAATGTTTGAGAGACCTTCAGTGTATGACGTTCCACTGTACAAATAGTGAATTCCCCAAAACGTGCCGGTTGCGTTTGTTGAAAGAACCACATAGACCGTCTCATATATGTCAGCCTTGAAGTGCAAAAGCTGAAATTCCTTACCAACATTAGGCACACTTGAGACGTTTATGTACTCGCGCAGACTCAAACTTGTTCTATTGTACACTTCATTGAAGTAAATTACTTTTCCGAGATAAGCCGCACCATACGCTTGAGAGCCATCATAGTAGAAATTAGCGCATTTCACGCCATCATACGGAGAAACACCTGATATTGTCACAACCCCGAAGCCATAATCATGCGTGCCGTTCCACGGATTAAAATCGTTTTCGAACCCGTCACTTAAATATGCCGTATAAGCCCTTACGTTCTGAGTTACGGAAGCGAAGCCAACCGCCACAATGGCGAAACTCAAAAGAAAAAGCGAAAGGAATTTTTGGCTTTTCTGCATTTATTGCATCCCATTGTTTAGCATTTTTGGCAGCAGCTTAAATAGTGAAACATAGATTGTTAGCGGAAGCACAGCAACGATAACGGCAAGCATCATAGAGCCTTCACTTGCTCATAGTATGGAAAGGTGGTCTTATAAGCCTCCCTGAAGAACAAAACGTTCTCCTAAAAGTACACCTTCCAAAAACTGCCAATCTCATCTTGCCCTTGACTTTGACAAATTCGCTTAAATTCTTTTAAATCGTATCAGCCTCTGGGCGCACAGAAACGTACCAAACGTGCTTTTCAGTGCTTTCCTGCAACTTTCAGCAACAAAAAATTGCCATCTGAGTCCAATTTACAGGAATAACTGCTTTGCCAAACTACTGGTAGAGGCTGCGGATTCTCTCACACGCTTCCTTTATGCGTTCCTTGGGCTGCGTAAATGTTATTCGTGCGTAGCCTTCCCCACACTTGCCAAAACCGATGCCGGGCGTCACTGCCACGCCCACGTTGAGCAGTTTGGTGGCGAACTCCATACTGTCTCCGTTGCAGTTTGCCCAAACGTAGAATGTGGCTTTGGGCTTTTCGCACTTGAAGCCGATGTCGCAGAGAGTTTCAGCCAGCAGATCTCGCCGTTCCTTGTAAATCTGGTTTGTCTTCTTCAGGAACTCCGGCGGCTCATCGCTCTTGTAGGTTGCCAAGGCTTTGCAGGCTACTTTCTGGATGTACACTGGCGGTCCCGAATCAATCTGCGATTTTATCTTTGTCAACCCGCTGACGAGTTGCTTGTTTCCCACCGCAAAGCCGATGCGGTCACCAGTCATGTTGAATGTCTTTGAGAGCGAGTGAAACTCGATGGCTACTTCCATGGCGCCGTCAACCTCCAAGATGCTAGGCGCGCGGTATCCGTCATAACTGATTTCCGAGTACGCATTGTCATAGCAGAGGATTATGTTGTTGTCACGAGCGAAGTCAACCGCTTCCTTAAGGAACTTCTTGTCCACCGTCGTAGCCGTAGGGTTGTTCGGGTAATTCAGAAACATCATCTTCGCCTTCTTCGCGCTCAACTTATCGAAGTCTGGCTTGAAGCCGTTTTCCTCGAGCAGGGGCATCTCCGCGGCTACGCCGTCGCATAGTATGGTGCTGCCGTTAGCGTACACAGGGTAAGCTGGATCAGGCACGAGTACTTGGTCGCCTGGGTTAACGAACGCCCGCGCCACGTTGGCTAAGCCTTCCTTGGAGCCTAAAAGCGCAACCACTTGGTCTTGACCCAAGTCAACGTGAAATCTTTTCTTGTACCATTCAGCGACTGCCTGCCTGAAGTCAGGTTCGCCTTGGCTGAAAGAGTAATTGTGATTCTTCACATTCGTCACTTCTTCTTTGAGCGCGTCAACCACGAACTGTGGCGGCGGAAGGTCAGGGTCGCCTATGCTTAAAGAGATAAGGTCAACCCCCTGTGCTTTCTTTTCCTTTATAAGTTTCTCGATTTCAGCGAATAAGTACGGCGGAAGCCTTTTCACTCGGTCAGCAAACTCGGTCTTCATGTTTTCGTCACGCCTTAGTTCTAAAGCAGTTTTCCTTCAAAAACTTTCTCTGCTGGACCATTCAAAAACAAGTGCTCTGCGACCTCCACTTGCAAGTCGCCTCCAAGCAAATGAACAGTAACTTTGTTACCTACCTTCTTGAGCTTGTTTGCAGCAGCTACAGCTGCGCAGGTTCCTGTACCGCAGGCCAAGGTTTCTCCGCAGCCTCTCTCCCAAACTCGCACCTTCAACTCGTTCTTGTTCAGGACTTGGACGAAGCCGGCGTTCGTTCTCTTCGGAAAAGCCTGGTGGTTCTCAATGATCAGACCTACATACTCCACTGGAAACTCGTCCAAGTTGTCCACGAAGATTACGCAGTGCGGGTTTCCCATAGAAAGACAAGTTACCTTGTAATTTTCTTCGTCCAATTCGAGGTCTTCGTTTATGCACAATCCTTTTCCCTGCATTGGGAGCGCGCTTCTGTCCCAGTTCGGGACTCCCATGTCAACCTTAACCGTCTTAACCTCTTCGTTTTCCACAGTTAACCAAACACGCTTTATGCCAGCCGCAGTCTCCACGGTAAACTCGTCTTTTCTGACTATATTGTTTTCATAGCAGTACTTTGAGAAGCAGCGGATGCCGTTGCCGCACATTTCGGCTTCGCTCCCGTCCGCGTTGAAAATTCGCATTTTTACGTCTGCCACAACTGAATTTGAAACAAGAAGAAGCCCGTCAGCGCCCACAGAGAATCTTCGTTCACAGAGTTTTCTGGCTAGCTTGACCGCTTCTGCGCTGTCTATTTTCTTGTCTCTGTTGTCGATTACTACGTAGTCGTTGCCTAAGCCGTGCATCTTCCAAAACTTCATTACTGCCACTCTGCTGCCTGTTGCTGTCCAGATACCAAATCGTCAAGTTGCTCCCGCTCTCGAACCAACTTGTACTTGCCGTTCTTCACTAACACTTCCGCGGCTCTGGGTCTGGCGTTGTACTGTGAACTCATGGAGAACCCGTAGGCTCCAGCGTTCAAAACCGCAAGCAAGTCGCCTTCCTCCATCTTTGGCAAGCGCCGGTCCTTAGCCATCAAGTCTCCTGACTCACAAATCGGTCCAGCAACATCGTATTTTTCTTCTTCGGTAGCAAATAACTTGTTCGCCACGAGGATTGGGTGGTATGAACCGTACATGGCAGGCCTCACCAGCGTGTTAAAGCCAGCGTCTACTCCCACAAACTTCCTGAAAGGCGTCGTCTTCACCGTGTTCACCGAGGTCAACAGGACACATGCGTCGGCGACTAGGTATCTGCCGGGCTCCACGCAGAAGAAAGGCTCGCCCAAGCCGTACTGTCTAATCTTGCTCTTGAACAGAGACAGCATCTTGTCAAAGAACAAAGCCAAATCCAACTCTTCATCTTCAGGCTTGTAGGGGACTCCGAGGCCGCCTCCCATGTCCACAAACTCGAACTGCACTCCCTCTTGGTCATGAACTTTTCTCGCTACATTTAGGAGCTTGTCGAGGGCGGAAACGAAAGGCTTCACGTCGAGAATGCCTGAGCCAATGTGCATGTGAATTCCGAACCTTTCAACGCCTGCCTTCTTCGCTGTGGCGTACGCTCTTATCGCGTCGTCTTCCCATAAGCCGAATTTTGAGTGCTTCCCCGCCGTTATGACGTGACTGTGGTGACCCGCACCGACTTCGGGGTTAACTCTAACCGACAGGACTTTGGGCACGGCGATTTTTAGCAACCTGTCTAACTGTGACAGGGAGTCCACGTTGACGGTGACGTTGGAGTCTGCGAGGAATTTCAGCTCGTCGTTTCTGACGCTGGTTCCCGTGAACAACATGCGTTCTGGAGTGAAGCCGCTTGTTAAAGCCATGAAG
>CAYGVV010000132.1:0-5762 GCA_964353395.1 uncultured Candidatus Bathyarchaeia archaeon
GTCAGTCTGAAGGAAGCTAGAACAGAGATTCTTGCTTACTTGAAAGAGCACAAGGAGGCTGAAACCTTCGACATCGCCAACGACCTCAGACTTGACCTAGATCTTGCTGTCAAAGTCTTGAAGAAACTGTGGGAAGAGGGGAAAGTAAGTTGATAGGGAAAGAAGTCGGAGACCAACTCACAGCAGAACAAATCATCTGCGAATGCCGCAGGATGAAATGCCCGGTTCTTATACACAAAGGCTCACATAGAGCACAAAGGTATGTTTTAGACGGTCTTCCTGCAGTGGCGATAGTTTCGAAAAAATGGCGCCTCATTGAGTAAAACTAACACTCTTTGAACATCCTGAACTAACCACAAAATTGTTAAGCACGCTCAGACCTTGCTGCGTAGGTGTTCGTGGGTCTAAATCCCACCCTTGCACCATTAAACCATTATTAGCGAAGAGGAGCGGACAAAACCGTTTTTTGGAGGAGACTGTGAAAATAAATATTTCCGAACAGACAGCGGAAGTTGTTTTAGATTATTTTCTTTAATGCATCACGCATTTGTCTAATAATGGCTTCGTCTTCTGCTTCTGCTCCCTTTTCCTTCTTGTTTTCTTCTTCAATCTTTTTATTTTCTTGTTTTACTTGTTCGTTTACTGAATCAACTAATTTTGCTATCCGTTTGCCATCATTTTCGATTTGGCTTATAGACGAAAAGAATGTAATTGACTTATCATTTAGATGCGGGTCCTTTCTTGAATTTGGCAAATAGTTAGGCGGTGAACTTTTTGCCAATTCATCCTTAAACATAGCTGCCCAAACCGCATTGGGCATTTCTTCCAATTCCAACTCAACCTCATACTTTTCTCTGGTATCTATCACTTTCTTCATTTTCGGAGTATATCCGTCCACAGGTCTTAAGTTGACTATCTTAATTGCTTCCTTCATTCAATTGACCTCACGTTTTATTTAAGCCGATTTAGCTTAAAAATATTGCACTTTTCTAGCTATGTTGGGATGCTGATACTGTAAAATTATTAGATTTTTCTTGCTAAGTCATAAAGAGGAAAAATTTGAAGGAACTCTGGAATTTTTTATTCTTGTTCAGACTTGCATCGGGCAGGGCATATATAAATATTCCATAAATCAAATATACGTGAGTGCAAATATGCACTACAAGGGTGGGATGACTAGATTATGTTTAGTCGAAGCCGACAAATTCTGAGCATCGCCGCAATTTTATTCCTGTTGACTCTTGCTAGCCTCTGCGTTGAAGCACACGCGTCAACAAGCCCAAGCCCACCTGCAAATCCTGTTCGCTTGATATTCATTCATCATTCAACTGGCGAAAACTGGCTAAGCGACAACAACGGAGGCTTAGGCATTGCCCTGCGGGACAACAACTACTTCGTAAGCGACACAAACTATGACTGGGGTCCCGACAGCATCGGTAGCAGCACAGACATCGGCAATTGGTGGCTCTGGTTCCGCGGTCCCGACAGCGCAACATACGTCAGTGCACTTTACGCTGAGAACGGGCAGCACGCAGAATACTCCCGCATGTCAACCGATGTCAGCGGCGAAAACCAAATTATCATGTTCAAATCCTGCTTTCCAAACTCTGCCTTACAGGGCAATATCAACGACCCAGTTCCGCCGATTGACAGCAACCCTCTGCGTGGGGAAAGCAGCGGTTCAGAATATCACACAGTCGCCAACGCTAAGGGGATTTACTTAGACTTACTGGAGTACTTCAAGACCCAACCAGACAAGCTGTTTGTAGTAATCACTGCACCTCCCCTGATTGATGGGACATACGCTGATAATGCCCGTGCCTTCAACAACTGGCTCGTCAAAGATTGGCTCACAAACTACACCGTTGGCAACGTGTTCGTATTCGACTTCTACAACGTGCTAACCTCGAACGGCGGAAACGCAAACACCAACGATTTGGGCTTGGAATCAGGCAATCATCATCGTTTGTGGAACGGGGAAGTCCAACATAAGACAGATGGAGACGACGATGCAAGCCCAAATACCTCTGAATACCCAACGGAGGACGATCATCCTAGCATAGCTGGAAACCAGAAAGCCACAGCCGAATTTGTGCCGCTTCTGAATAACGCCTACAATAGTCGCCAAACAATTCCTGAATTTCACGGACTGACAGTTTTGCCTATCCTCATTATCTTGACGTTAGCGGTTGCCTTCTTAAGCAAGAGCAAAATTGGCGACCATTAGCAATCCAACATTCAACGAAATGCAGAATACCCATTTAAACAGTTTGCCTTCCGTAACCCCGAATGAAATCTCAACTCTGTGCCACGCGTCAACCTCGAACTTTTCTGCTTGAAAGCAACGTCAAGAGAAAGAGTTGCGCTGTTACAACTACCATGTATTGTACAGAAAGAACCAGAAGGTCAGAAGGCTTTGATTTCTGCACGAATTTTGAATGTGAATTCTGATTTCATAAGTTGTATATCGTTTGGTTCTGATTCTAAAGCAGAATAACCATGGTTAATAGAAGAAGAAGTGTCACGGCTTTCGTAGCGCTAGGCATAAAAGGTATCCTATGCCTTTCGTGTTTATCTATTGCAGTTTATGCTTTGGTAACTTACACGGCAACCATAACTGTGAATCCAACACAGCAACTTACCGAGGGTGAGACAACCGCTTCGTGGTTCGTTTACGTAAATGAAGTTAACCAAATAAAATATATGCCAGGCGGATTATCCGAACCAACCTTAAATACCAGTGATACCAGCACCTACGCACTCAAAGTCGTAACTGATTCAAACAAGGTCTGTGCAGTCAAAATTGAACTAGTCTCGGCAGTTAACAACAGCAAATTCTCGAATTTCAACATAACGGTCAGATCTTCAACTGGTGGAGCATGGACTGATGAAACATTGTACGCAGCCTCAACAGGTGCAACAACGAAATCATATATAGACGGTTTGGCGGCTGGAGACGCGGGATATCTCCATCAAGCCCAATCAACCACAAAATACTATGAAATCCAAGTACTGTACTCATACGACAAAGTCGACGAAACAGCGCAGATTAGTATAACATTCCAGTATACTCCATTACCGCAGGACTCGTTCACATAGGAACAAAAATTCACATTTTCTTTATTGAAGTGTGACTTGATGACGCAAAAAAGCGAATACCTGAATCTAAAACTGGTTCTTGGGTCCATCTCATTAGCTATCGGCCTGCTAGCCGCTACTTTTGCACTGTTTGGGTGGGTTGAAAACAAACCTCAGTATCTGCTCGGCAATTATGGACGGGGTGTCTGCGCGTTCGGCGGATTTGGCGCAATGATTTTCGGAGCTATGTTGATAAACGATTTTCTGATTCTGAGAAAATTAGTTATCAACAAAAGCTATCATAGATCTCATTATAGAACCAAAAAATGATTTCTCAACCTTGGAAAAAGAAGCGCGAAAAAACGTTATAGTTGCCCCAAAGTGCGTCGATGGATTTTTTGGGGAGTTCTTTTAACTACCACCCGATAAGTTAACAGTGCCTTTTGGGAAAAGCCATAAAAAGCAGACCTGACCATTAAGCGTGATTGATATGAATAAGAAACTGACCATCGCACTTCCACTTTTAGCTCTCTTAGTTTTCGGCATAGTGGGGCAAACGTTAGCCCAAACCCGCGTACCTGGGGTTCATCAAGAGGACTATTTCATTTATGATATAACTTCCCACTGGAGTTCTAGTAACGCAAGCCTTACTGTTCCACCGTACCTTTTAGGGATTAACGATACGCGATGGTACAATGTTACCGTGTCGAGTGTTCAGGGTATCAATGTTACCGCAAGAACTGCTCAGCATTTCGTTAACGGCACTGACGATAATAGACTCATTACCTTAGATGTAGACTCAGGAGCCATATATTTCATGTATGGATTTCAAGGCTTTTTTGACGCTAATCTTACTGCAGGTGATTTACTACGTCCATCTGGAAACGACACGATTACGATAAATCAGACAATAAGCCGCGATTATGCAAGCGGCAAAAGGGACACAAACGTTGTGACGCTTAGTTACCCGGTTACAGACCTTACCAACAGCAGCATCGGCACTACAACTGTAACTTACTATATTGACAAAGCAACAGGAGTGCTTGTTGAACGAAAAGACTATTCCGAGTTTTCAGACCAGAACGGCTCAGAAGAGTGGGTGTTGAAAGATACAAATCTCTGGGCAATTACAGCGGCGCCTGTACCGTGGCTGACCATAACAGTTGTTGTAGTTGTCATCGTAGTAGCAATAGTGTCATTAGTGTTCCTTAGAAACAGAAGAGGCCGCAGAGGGAAAAATCGGCAGCGATAATCACTTTCTCTATTTTGTCACAAGGCCAGTCTACCCCTACTGCCCATCTCTTTTTATTCAGGTCTTATGTGGCTCTGAACAAACTCCTAATCCGCCACAGCCTTCCGCATTAAGTCCTTCAAAGCTTCACTCAAATTTCCCAAATAGTACGGCAAACTCCTTCAGCAAGTTGGCTGGGACATTGTGAAACGTTAAATCCACCAAGAGGTCATCTTCGGTGGGCACCATTGACAGCAACTTCTTTTTCAATCATGTCACGCTCTGTTCCACCGCATTGCGTTTTAGAAAGCTAAAAGGCAGTTGCTCCAAAGACCCTGTGGACGAGTGGAGAGAATCAAGTTAAAGTGCACAATGAGCCCGTTGCCTTGAGGGCGCAGTTTACGCCCTGAAGAGGAGCAACTCAAAGCGGTTTCCTGCATAGTTTACCTTCCTTTTCTTAGACAAAGCGCAGTGTGAATGTTTTAAATACCCGTTTCTCAAGGCTATTGACGTGGACAGCATGGCTTACTTAAGGAAAGAGAAGGAAATAGTGGAAATGGATTTCCCGCTTGAGAAGGTGTGGGCAGCTATTTCCAAGGCAATCACCAGCCTCGAATGGACAATAGAGGAAACTGATGAGGCAGCGCACCGCGTGAAAGCAACAACGAAGCGAGCCTTCATTTCTTATGGATCAATACTTTCAATCGACGCTGTGCCCGTGGCAGAGAATACTACAAGAGTTAATGTTTCTGCAGAAACGCCAGTGACGACAGTGACCTCGATAGTGGATTTTGGCAGAACCAGCGAACGAATCGACTTGTTCCTTCTGGCACTGGTGAAACAGTTAAACGTGAAAAACAGGACACCTGAAAAAGCTGAATAATCTAAAAGTGTGGATTGGCGGATCACTCACGTTTTTCAAGCCGCGAAGAGGACAAGAAACCACCATGTGGGGGGGATGGCACTAGTTGCTCGCGACTTGCCAAGCGCTGATCCGCCATGACACTTCTTACGGATATTCAGAGTCGGCATTAACACCGTATGCTTTCACTGGATAAATTGATTTGTGCGTATTATAGGAATGTAACAATCGCGTGAGGAAGAACTTTCCGAAAAACTGTTTCTTGGCGGGTCCACCACGTTACCAAGACGCACGCCGGCTAAAAATGTGCTCTCAAAGAGAGCTGGAATCATGCCTCTGTTAGTATCTGAATGAGTAAGCGTCGTTCCGCCTTCCTCAGGTGCTCCCCCAACGTCGAGTTCACGATGTTAAGCTTCTTTGCCAGTTGCTCAGAATTTATTTTTCTTGGGATGTCATAGTATCCAAGCTTGTACGCTGCGACTAAAACTTCCCTTTGCTTTCCCGTTAACTTGTTAAGAGGTGAATCGGGTGAAAAGTTTGCATCCGTCAGCAAGACGACCTTGTAGCGAATTCCTATTGCGTTTATCTTCT
>CAYGVV010000133.1:0-5761 GCA_964353395.1 uncultured Candidatus Bathyarchaeia archaeon
GCTGAGGCAGTATCGTACTACATCCCACGCGCCTTGTATGCCATCTGTATCATGGCGGCATCTCGAAAAATGGCAATCTTCCACATACATTAAACTGCAACTTGGAATCGGCTCATATTTTCCAAGGAAGTGTTTAATGTCGCTATCCCAGTTTGGCGGCGTAAAGTCTGGTTTCATAGTTCCCCTTGCGTAGAAGCCATAACCCCAGAGCCAGCCAGAACCGTTTAGTTTGTAAGAGTTATCCACAACGCAGTGGTCAAGAACTCCATACGAAGAAGCGTTTGGGTTATGTCCAGAACTGGCATCGCAGAAGACGGCCATATTGCAGAAGTTTATGAAGGTGCAATGGTCAATTCTAAAATTTTTGCATTGATAGGCATTTATAGCTCCCCCTACCTGCATATTTTCCTGAGTTGGATTGGGTGGAGGGGTGGCTTCAAATTGTATTCCCGAAATTCTGATTGGTTTGTTATTTTGACCATTCAGGTAGAACATGTCAGGCATTGAGGGTGAACCTTGTTGGAAATCATTATGCAATATTGTGCTAGCGTTATAGCTTGCCCAATTTGAAGAATGGTCACTACAGCCAGCAAGACCTGTACCCATAACATTTACGCCTCCAGGGATTATTACTGTTTGATTATTCCAGCGAAATGTTCCGGCTGGAATAATTACGGTTCCGCCGCCTGCTGCAGCTACTGTGTTGACTGCGGCTTGGACGTCGTAAGGAGAACCACTAATAGCGATTACAGTGCTGGATGTACTTTTGGAAATGTTGCCAGCGCTGTTTATGATAGTAGTGTTTGTCGAAGCGGCGGTTGTGAAAGATATGCAGAAAGCTACTGCAATCATTAATATAAGTGCAAACGCATTTATTGTCAGTTTTGTCCTCTGCATTTTTTCAACCCCACATTACGTTTAACATGTCGAAAGGGAACCGTTCATTTGCCACATATTTGCCCGAACAGTAGAGCCACTAAGTATTAGTGCTGATTGGTATCTATTAAGTCTTGCGTTACAATACATTGAATGCACCATCTTGCCAAAACTCCATAATTAGACTGGAACGGGACAGGTTTCAATAAATTCGAAAAATGAAGCAGTAGCGCACTACAGCAACTATTAGTCAGCTAACAAAGTAGATATGATCTTTATGAATATTGGCTTCTTTAGTCCGACCATAAATAAAGTAGGCGGAGGCGAATTGGTCGCGCTCAACATGATCTATGCACTCAAGACAAGGAAACACAGAGTAGTTGTTTATTCGGCTGAGAAAATCAATCTCCGTGGCATTAAGAATTTCTTCGGCTACGAAATACATTTCGACGAAGTGGTCACCATTGGACCACACATTTTTGATCCTTACTCTCTTCAATGTATATATCCAAACTTGCTAAGGACTTATTTGTTTCGCTTTAAATGTGATCTTTTAATAGACACTTTTTCAGACGCTTTTTTTCCTTGGACAGATGCAGTCTACTTCAATAAGGACCCGAGAGTCACCAGGCTGCCGGCGAACGGCATGAAAGGGCAATTTTTTGCTCCATACAAATCTCTATTAAATTGTTGCAGCGAACATGCTGTGTCCAAAGGCAAGAAGTTGATGACATGTAGTAAGTTCGCGGCAAGCAACATTGAGAGTTCCATTGGTTTACCAGTGAATGTTCTATACCCTCCAGTCTCACCTTTTTTCAAAGTGAGTAATAACCTTCACTCAAAAGAAAACACTGTAGTTACCGTAATCAGAATCGCGCAAGATAAGATGCCTGAAACGATACCCCAGATCGCTAAACTATTGTCGGACGATTATTCTTTCATCATAGTTGGAAATTGCCACACTTCAAACGAACTGAGAACTCTAAGAGTTCTTCAAGCATATATCAAAAAGTTGGGAGTAAGCAAAAAAGTAAAGACTCTAATTAACATCTCAAGAGAAGAACAGCGAGAAACACTTCGAAAGGCCAAAGTGTACTTGCACCCCTTTGTTCCATACGAAGCCTTTGGAATATCTGTGGCAGAAGCAATGTCGGCAGGATGTATTCCAGTAGTTCCAGATGTTGGGGGGTTAAAGGAAATAGTGCCGAACCAATTAAGATACACTTCTTTGGAAGAAGCGGCATTCCTCATAGAAGAATCAATAAACAATTGGTCTAAATCTAAAGTGCTAGATTCGGTGAAAACTGCTAGCAGATTCAGTCAAGCAAACTTTTGCGAAGAATTCCTAAGGATTATGAAATTATAAAGAGTATTCAGGCGAGCAAATTGAGCGATCTTAAATGGACGCGTATCCTAATAGTCGAAGGTTGACTCCGTGGTTGTTAGATTTATGTGCGCGCATAGCAAAAGGTGACAAAGGCATTGCATAGGCTTTTCTTAACCTTTGACACAGAGGATTTTATAAGTGAAAACTCAATGCCCGGCTTGCACAAACTCTTGGAAATCTTAAAAAAACATGAAATGACGGCTTTGTTCTTTATCACAGGGCACATGGCTGAAAAATTGCGCGACTTTCCCAGCACAATTGATCTACTTAATGAGCATCAAATAGGCTACCACTCCTCAAGTCACTCAGTTCATCCTACAATTTTCGAATTCACAGATGTAATGAACTACGAAGAAGCCTACCAAGTTTCAATTCAGAGAGAAACATCACACATAAATCCCTTGCAGGGCACAATTGAAGGCAAGGGAGGAATTCATGCACTCCGTAGCATTTTTCCCAAAAAGCAAATAGTCGCTTTCCGAGCACCAGGACAATGCTGGAGCCCTCCACACATGGAAGCATTAAGCACATTGGGAATCACATTTGACTTCTCAACAGATATTTTTGCTACTCCTGTTAGTTACAAGGAGAGCGCTTTGTACCCATACCCGATATTTGGGCACTGGCATGGAAAATTTACTGAGTATTGCAATCTGCTTTTTTCGATGCGACATGATACCTCTGTTCTAACCATCCATCCAAGCTTAATGGTAAATCAGTTTGAATGGGATCTAATCTTTTATGGGTCTAACCCCGACAAACTCTCTCAACCTCCGCCCTTAACTCCGAAAGAAGTTTCCTCGCAATTCCGTGCATTCGATTTACTCCTAACGCGGCTCGGCAGTCTCAAAAAAGCTAACATGATAGAAGTAAAATCAACGCTTGAAAAGCCAAAGAAAACTCTATCTCCAAACAGAATTGATGTCGAGAAATGTTATCTGAGGAGCATGCGGTGGGCAACTAGACATAAATACCAACCAAAATTCCTTCATCAACACTTTGAGGAATTTTTCGAGCTAGCCTCGAAGGAAACAAGAAGTAATCTGGAAGAACTTTCATGAATCTACAAAAGCCGTGAGCATATTCGGTCATTTGCGAGCATCGCTTCTTAAATTCGCCGTTTGCGATGTGGCTGTTGTTTATGTTTTGAGGCGTTATGGATAACCTTCGCAGTTAGTTTGGATATTCAAAAGCGGACTTTGAAGTTTTTTGACCATTTTTGGTGCATCCACATACGTTTGCCAGCTTCGCGCATCCCTTCATGATACATCATAGAGGACCAAGCGGCAACTGATGCAACAGAAAACGCTAAAGAATGTTTGAAAAATGCTTTTCGAGATCAGAGTAAAAGGAGTAAGAACATGAGAATTATCCGCGTTGACAACTACAGGGATTTTCTTGGTCTGAAGGAAATCTGGAATGATACTTTGCTAAGGTGCAAAAACACTAGCGTATTCTCTACATGGGAATGGCTCTCAATTTGGTGGAGACACTTCGGAAAAGACAAGAAACTCATGATTTTACTGGCTGAAGACGATAATGGCAAGATAATTGGAATAGCCCCCCTTATGTATTCAGTTCACAAGATGTTCGGTCTTCGACGGGGAAAAATAGCGTTCATAGGAACCCCGGATTCAGATTACAACGATTTCATATTAGTCGAAAAAGAGAACAAGTGTATCAAATTATTCATCAATCATCTGAAAAATTTCTCCGAAACTTGGGACTGCATTGACCTATCAGATATTCCAGAGAATTCCAAGGCACTGCCATATCTTAGAAAAATAGCTAAAGGTATTAAGCCACTTCATAAATGCCCTTATTTGCCTCTCCCTGAGTCATTTGATATGTCTGTTCTTTATCCAAGCAGCAAGCAACGAAAAGATTTAAGAAGAAATCTGAAGCGCCTAGAAAATAGTTTCAAGGTTGAATTTATTGACTGTTCTCGTCCACAATTACTTGATTCGGGGATGAACCTGTTCTTTGAGCTCCATCAAAGACGATGGAACTCGAAAGGTATCAGCGGTGCTTTTGCCGACCCGCAAGTTCGCAGTTTTCATATTTCTACTGCCAAATTATTCTCGCAAAAAAAGTGGTTAGGCTTGTTTATACTTAAGCTTTCAAGCGAAACTGTGGCAGCGTTGTATGGTTTTTGTTATAAGTCAAAATTCCTCTTTTACCTTTCTGGTTTTGACCCAAAATTTTCAAAGTATAGTGTCGGAAACCTGCTTATTATGTACGCAATTGCCACTTGCATTGAGGAAGGATTAACTGAGTTTGATTTTATGAGAGGCTCCGAAGAGTATAAAGATCGCTGGAATACTAAGGCAAGATGGAATTATCAAGTGGTTCTTACTAGGGAAGGCACCATCGCAAGTCTCCGACACCGACTATATAACGAATATTGGCATCAGGGAAAAAGACTCAAATACCTCTTTAAAATGAAAAATAGGTAATGCTCGGTACTTTGTTTAATCGAAAAATTTTCCGTAACAGTTTTGGGAGTACATCATTGCTTTCACAACATGATGCCTTGTGCGGTGAAAAACTCAAATAGCGACCGTCGCAAGCAACTTAAGATTGTTGGATGAAATAAATCTTTAATTCCTAGCAAACTAAGATTCTGTGAGGGGCTAAAGTGGTAATACGATTTATTATGGATTTTTTCGAGCAAAAAAAGCTTGAAACTCGCCGCCTACAATTTCTAGAGGGTAAAAATATGATTGATTTTTATTCTGAAAATGTGGGCGTCAGTGATGCTCAAGGTTTCTATGAGTTGCAGAGAACAAGTCCCGTTTGGCAGAATCTATTTGGGGTATTAAAACAGTTCTGTGTTTTTTCAAAAATAATATTGGATGTTGGATGCGGCCCTTACGAGCTGATAGATGTTAGAAACAATGAAGATGCTGTTGGAACAGATGTATCAAAAAAAGCTCTTCAAAGGCTCAAGAGGTTTGGCTTCCACGGAATAGTTGTGCAGGCTGATTGTCTACACCTACCTTTCAAAGATGCTAGTTTCGATGTGGTATTTTCAAACCAAGTAATTGAACACATGCTTTCAAGAGAGATGGCTAAGGCATTCGTAAAAGAATTAGAACGACTTTCACATAGAGTGATGATCGTTACGCCGAACTCTGCGTACTCAAGAAAAATACATGACCCCACACATTTTTTCTTTTATACAACACGAAGCCTAAAACAAATAATGCCAAGTTTTGATATTTATTGCACAATACCGCCTCTAAACAACACACTGGCGTACTATCTCCAGTTTAATAGTCCACGGTTAGAAAACTTCCCCATCATTGGAAAATTAACTATCCAAGTTCTAAAGAAGATAGATTCTTCCAGAATTTTCTCCTGGGCAAATAAAAAACTGTGGCCTGGGCTGCAATTGGTCGCTATTAAGGTTTAAGAGAATTTGCCATAGATAACAACAGCAGTATCTATGAAGCCTCAGAATTAAACATCACTAAACACGCCTACGACATAGGAATC
>CAYGVV010000134.1:0-5719 GCA_964353395.1 uncultured Candidatus Bathyarchaeia archaeon
AGTCATGGTTGCCTGTCCACTTAACCTTCTTAACAAGTACATGGTTTGGTTTTACCTGACCGCTAAGACTTCAAGCCAATACCAAGTGTGGCAGTACCCAGAACTTGCCGTGGACGCTTACACGCCCAGTTTCAACACAACCGAATTCGTGGACTTGTGTCAACAGCACAACGTGAAGTACGTTTTTCTCTACGAGGTCGGCGCAGCAGCCAACTACTTCAACTCAACTTTAACTCCTTGGGACATCTACGGCATGCTCAACAGCACGGGCAGGTTCACGCCACTGACCCCAGTTGGAACTGAACCCTACAGAATCTTCATCCTGTCCTTTTCGTAGCCTCTTGTCACTGGGTGCGGCAGACCGTAATTGATATAAACAGTTTTTCTAGAGTATCAGAACGTGATGGTTCATAGTTTCGCGTTGGGTTTCGGTTGGTGGTAAACGTCTTAATCGAACTATTCTCAGTTAGCATTATTGTCCTCATATTGGCAATACTCTTAGACATTATTGTCGGGGACCCATCGCCGAACAGTCCATGGGCATTTTATTACAAGCTGCATCCGACCGTTTGGATGGGGAATTTCACTAAGGCTTTGGGGCGTCGTTTGAAGAATCCGAACCCGCGGAGGGAGAAACTTAACGGTGTCCTCTTAGGTTTGGCGGTTATTTTCACGTTTACGTTGCCTGTGTTTTTTGGGCTCTGGGCAATCTTCATCTATCTGGGCGCAATCTGGACTTGGCTCGGAATAATCGTTTACGCCGTCGTCGGCATCGTACTCCTGAAGTTCACTGTCTGCATTAAGCTTGAGACTGACTGGGCAAAAGCAGCAGCCAAAGCCATCGAAAAAAACGACCTCGCCGAAGCCCGCAAGTATTCACATTTCTCACGCCGAGACAGCACAAACCTAGACGGTCCGATGATTAGTTCAGCGGTTATCGAGTCCATGTCGGAGAACCTCATCGACTTTAAGCTCTCACCCATAAGCTCCTACGCTTTCTTGGGCGTCACAGGCGCCATCGCTTTCCGCGCCATAAACACGCTGGACGGCATGGTTGGCTTCAAAGACAAGGAGCACATCAACATTGGCTGGTTCAGTGCCAACCTCGACAACATAGTCAACTACGTACCCACTCGGCTGGCGACACTTCTCATCGTAGCCGCTGCAGGAATCCTCGGCATGGACTGGCGGAATGCGTGGCGGGTGGCAAAAAGGGACCATAAAAAAACGCCCAGCCGCAACCATGGATGGCCTATGGGAGCTGTAGCTGGCGCCCTAAGAGTGCAGTTGGTGAAGCCTGGGCAGTACATCCTTGGTGATGCTCAAGAAGACCTAACTTCGGACAAGATTCTACAAGCTCTAAAAATCCGCGACGTCACGATTGTTCTGTGGATTCTTTTGAGTTTGCCCGCGCTGTTTCTGATTCGACTGTACGTTTTTCCTTTTTAGGTGCGGATTGCAAAATCTATTAATCACAGCATGGGCTATGATGCCTAAGAGATGCTCGTAGTAATGGCAAATGGTGCTCTTCAGCGACGCACACAGGATTTTTTGCTTATTCTAAGCGCTGAGCACGGAGACTGCTAAACATGCGCGTTTGCCTCATTAATCCTCCCCGCATCCAACCCAAACTCTGGGGAAAACCAGCCGCTTTCCAACCCTTAGACATAGCGTACGTTGCAGCGGTTCTTGAAAAAGAGCACGCCGTAAAAATCATCGACTGCCCCACGGAGGGCTGGAGAAACCTCCAAGAAATAGATGGCGTAAAATACCGGCTGGGCTTGACGAAAGCGGAAATCGCCGAGAAAATCAGGCAGTGGCAGCCGAACCTCGTAGTAATAACCGTGCCGTTCAGCGGGTGGTGGCGAACAGCCTTTGAAGCCGCGTCCGCCGTGAAAAGCGTTGACAAAGACATCAAAACCGCGCTTATCGGGCTGCATCCGTCAGCGAAACCGCTTGACAGCCTCGCGCATCCGAACATCGATTTCGTGGTCATAGGCGAACCAGAACTAACCGTGCAAGAACTAGCAAACGTGCTAGAGAAGGGCACCGCGGATGACCTCAAGAAAGTACGCGGAATTGGCTTTACAGTAAACGGCGAAGTCATCATAACCCCGCCCAGACCCGTGATTGAAGATTTGGATTCTCTGCCGTTTCCCGCAAGGCACTTGCTGCCCATGAAAGAACTCTTCGCCGCAGTCAAAAAGACTCCAATTCGCGGCGAGATACACAAGCCCTGCGCCAGAGTTCTCACCAGCCGCGGGTGCCCCAACAACTGCATCTTCTGCAGCAACCACATCGTCATGGGAAAGAAGTGGCGCGGCAGAAGTCCAGAAAACGTGGCAGACGAGCTGGAGCAGATAGTGCAAACTTATGGCATCAAACAGGTTGACTTTGAAGATGACAACTTAACCTTCAACAAGAAGCGGATGGAAGCCATCTGCGACGAGATTGTGAAGCGCGGTTTGGACATTGAATGGTACACTCCCAACGGCGTCCGCGCAGACGGCTTAGACGCAAACCTGCTGGCGAAGATGCGGCGTTCAGGCTGCCAGAGAATAATGGTAGCGCCTGAGTCAGGCGTCCAACGCGTCGTCAACCAAATCATCAAGAAAAACCAAGAATTAAAAAAAGTCGAAGACGCCGTGGTTCAAGCCAGAAAAGTGGGCATCAAAGTAAGCTGCTTCTTCATAATCGGCTTCATAGGCGAAACCAAAGAAGACATCAAAGCCACCATAAACTACGCCTACAAACTGCGGCAACTGGGCGCGGACCGCTTCTACTTCAGCTACGCCACGCCCTTGGTTGGAACAGAACTCTACGAGCAGGCAGAAAGCGGAGGTTACCTGCGTCCCGAGTTCAGCGATGAAGCATTATCGTGGGCGCAACCGTTGATTGAGACGCCTCAGTTTACCGCAGATGACTTGCGCGAGTTGTGCGCTAAGGCTACGCTGGTGAATCCCACGCTTAACCGCGACAGATTTGTCAGGGCACTGCGGAACCCAAAGAAAGCACTTAACGTTTTGATCGGCAGGACACGGATGACTTACAGGCAGAAGCAGTCTGAAAAGAAATGAATTTGCGCTGGAAAGGCTATTGCTGCAGGCTCTTGTTGCTAGTTCTTTGAGCTAGAAGTCAAAAGTGAGAAACCCTGTTTCATGACCTTCAAGGGGCCTTCTCGCCTGATTTTCCTTAGTATCCTTCTGGGGGACCTGTTGAATTCTCTGTGGAAGCGTCTCTGAATCTCCCCCAGCAATTTGAAGTCGAAGTCATCCGTCTTAGCGGCAAGCAGGAAGTCGTCTAGGCGGTCATAGTTCCCGCTTTGCAGTATTTCCTCGTAGAGGCTGCTGTCTGGGTAAGCGATGAAAATGTTAAACTGGCACAGGTCGGGATTCAGTTTTTTTGCGAACTTGAGCGTGGCTTCCATGTCCGCTATTGTTTCCCCGGGCACGCCTAGGATAAATGAGCAAGCGATCTGTATGCCCTCTTTCCTGCATAGCTTAAACGCTTGGACAGTTTGTTCAAGAGTAATGTTTTTATTGATTTTCTCCAAGATGCGCGGCGAGCCTGATTCAACGCCGAACCAGATGGTTTTGCAGCCTGCCTCCCGCATTTGAGTGAGCAGTTCCCGCGAGATCATGTCCGCTCTTGTGTCGCAGATCCATTGGACATCCAGTTTTTCTTTTTTCATCAGTTCGCACAATTCAAGTGTTTCTTTCTTTCGGATGGTGAAATTATCATTAATGAAGTAAATGCCCTTTGAGCCGTAATTGTCAATCATGAACTTGATTTCTTCCACCACTCTGCCTGGGCTGAAGAAGCGGCATGCGGGTCCCCACATTTTCCGGGTTTCGCAGAAAGCGCAGCTAAACGGGCAGCCGCGGATTACGCTCATGATGTCCACGGGTTCTACGCCGAGGAACTCCATTTTCCGGTCGTACATGTGCATGGGCAGAAGGTGCCTTGCGGGATAGGGAATCTCGTCCATGTTACTGATGAATTTGGGGGTGTTTTTTAAGACCTTGCCGCCCCGCTTGTAGGCGACGCCTGCAACCGCTCCGAGAACTATTGCTCTTTCGCCTTTCGTGATGTACGTTGCAAGCTCCACCATGGCACGTTCGCCCTCGCCCATGACCACATAGTCAATCTCCGGGTGTTGCAGCATGCTGTCAGGCACGTAGCTGGGATGCCACCCACCGACAACCACCTTGCAGGAAGGCAAGACTTCTTTTATTGCGGCGGCGGTTTCAACGCACTTGTGATAAGTCGCGGAACTGCAGGTTATGCCAACAATCTCGGGGTTAAGTTTCTTAACGTGATTTTGGACGTCGGCTATGGGTATCTTTAGCAGATAATTATCGAGAACCTGCACTTGAAAACCTGCTTTCTCCAGCGCCGCTGCAACGTAAGCCAAGCCAAGGGGAGGGAATTTCCTTCCGAGGTACCATGGCGCGTTTTCCGGCGGAGCAGTGGTCATCAACAAAATCAAATTGCGGCTTTCCCCTGAGTTTTGATTGTTATCCCCATCGCCTGTTGAGTGATATTCATGTCAGCCAAAATATAAACGTGTTTCCCTGATACATGCATGAGCACAATTTAGCGGAGTCAGCTGTAACTTCATTGCTGAGCAAGATGCTCGCCCTTGTCCTAACGATTTTGAACAAGAAGTCAAGCTTTGCGGTTCGCCGGTTACGCTTTTCAGCTGGCTGCCTTGATAATTTTCTTCATGATTCGGATGAGTTTCAAGTTATCCTCAGCCGAGCGGACGGTCACTCTGAAGTAGCTGTTGTCCAAGCCCACGAAAGTGCTGCAGTCACGTATAAGCAAGCCTTCCTTGCCAAGTTCTTCCCTCAGCATTGTCGATGTGAGCTTCGGGTTCAAAATCTTCACCAGCAGAAAGTTCGTTTCGGACGGAAACACATGTAACCCGCCGATTTCGTTGAGCATTTTGGCGAACTGCGCCTTCTCCTGTGCAATTGTGCGTTTGGTGTTCGCTATGAACTCCTTGTCCTTGAACGCTGCCAACGTTGCGCAGCCCGCTAAGCCGTTGATGCTCCACGGCTGCCGAACGGTCTGCAGCGTATCTATTAGGCTTTCGGCGGCTATGCCGTAGCCGAAGCGGATGCCTGGCATCCCGTAGAATTTTGTGACTGACCTTATGACGAAGAGGTTCTCGTACTTCTTCACGTAACCCGCCACTGTAGTTTCTTCTCCTTTTTCTGCGAATTCGATGTAGTTCTCGTCCACGCTGAAGATGACGCCTTTTTTCTGGCAGAACTCCACCAGTTCCAAAATCTTTTCTCTGCTGTACAGCGTTCCCGAAGGGCTGTGCGGGTTGCAGATGCACATAATCTTCGTGTCTTTGGTCACCGCTTTCTTTAGCCTTTCAACGTCCAACGCAAAGTTATCTGGCAACTGCACAAAAATTGGCTCTCCGCCGACCCGCAACGCGGCTTTCTCATACTCCGTGAACGACGGAACAGGAATAACTGCTTTGAACCCAGGCTGAAAAATCTCAGGAATCATGTAGATGAGTTCAATTGACCCGTTGCCCAGTATGATGTTGTCCACGCAGACGCCGTGCCCCACGTACGCCGCAATTTCCTCTCTCAACTCCACAGGGTTTGGGTCAGGATAGAACCTGATTAATTTGGCTTTTTGCTTCACGGCTTCCAACGCTTTAGGCGAGGGTCCCAGAAAGTTGATGGGTCCACTGAAG
>CAYGVV010000135.1:0-5701 GCA_964353395.1 uncultured Candidatus Bathyarchaeia archaeon
TCAACTCCTGTCACGAGCGGTTTCTTCTTCTCCAATATGCAGTCTGCGAAATGTTGAAGTTCAAGTTTTAAGGGCTCCTGAAACGGGATTCTAGGCTGCAAAGTTTCTTTTTTGCTCTCAATCCACAACTCCTGCGTCACGTAGTCTAACCTCATTATAGCGTCGCTTCCAGTAACAGTCAGCGTTCGCGTCTTGTAAGGTGTCAACCAATTGGACTCTATGAAAGCGCTTTTCCCACCCTCATAAGTGAGCATTATCTGCGCATAATCCTCAAATTTCCTGTTCCTCATACTTCCCATCTTCGCATAAACGCTAATCGGATCCTCATTCGAGATGAACCTCATGACGTCTATATCGTGAATAGCCGTATCTTTAACCACACCCACATCACCTATCCTTTCAGGCCACTCAGAAACCCTCTTCGCCGTAGCAGAAACTAGTTCCCCGATTCTCTTGCTCTCAACAGCCTCGCGAATATGCTGCAGCCCTGGAATAAAACGCATCAAGAAACCCACGGTCAAATGCAAGCCATTCTCTTCAGCTATTTTCAAAAGTTTTTCTGCCTGCTTCGTGTTGGTTGCCATGGGTTTTTCCACGAGAACATGCCTGCCAGCCTTCAAAGCTTTGAGGGCTTCTTTAGCCAGCATAGTTGACCACGTACATACGCTTACCGCCTCAATTGACTCGTTCTTCAACATTCTTGTGCTGCTCGTGTAGGCTTTCACGCCGAACTGTTCAGCTATGGCTTTCGCTCTTTCAGCGTTAACGTCGCAGATGGCAACGAGGTTGGTGTTTGCCAGTTCTTTGTAGACTCTTGCGTGGTTTTTTCCCCAAAAACCCGTTCCTATTACTGCCACGCCTAGTTTCTTCATTTTTTCCATGCGCCCCTTCCTAAGCCTCGGTACGTGAAACCTACCTCTTCAACTTTTGATGGCTCGATTGCACCCGCCAAATCGATGAGTGCCGCTGGTGATTTCATTACTGCCCTTAGCTTCTTAAGGTTTAAGCGTTTCAGCTGATCCTGCTCTTCTAAAATCACTATGCAGTCTGTGCCTTCCACTGTCTCATTCAAGGTTCTCCTGAGCGAATGCGTACCATCTGCATCTTCATTCTCCGAGCTCTGCGGATCGTAACGACTGATCTTTGCACCTTTAGTTTTCAACAGTTCAATAAACACAGCTGCACCTGTTCCCTGTGCGGCTGCACCCAACAAAGCAACTCTCGCTCTTCTCAGAGTTTTCCCACAGCTTCGCAGTGCCTCCTGCGTCAAGTTGACTGCGTGCCTAGCCATGTCCTCGTTTATCATCCTAGCAAGCGCGGGAACCCGAAGCTTAGCATTCACATTTTCAGCGCTTTCAAGCAACAAGTAAGCCTCGTTTCTGTTGTCTTCTTCCGCAATAGTCGGAGCAGAAATTGTTTCGCCCGCAGTGTTGTCTAAGAGTTTAAGCGTTTCAACGTAGTCAACACCCGCGATTTCACAGAATACAGCCAACTCGTTAGCTAAAGCCACGTTAGCGTCACGTCTGGAAGCAGCGAAAAGCGCAGCTAACTCCGCTGCCTTCACATCTGATATTCTTTTAACGCCTTTTTTCGCTATAGTTTCAAAAATCACAGCTGCCGCATTTAAGCTGACCTTGTCTCCTGCGGCAACTCTTAACTCTTGTTCGCCAATTAACTTCGTTCCATGCGTCACGTGATTCTGGATAGGATTGTAAGCTAGACCGAAATCTTCTCCCATCATCAACCCTGACGTGTTCTCAAGCGTTTCCTTTACTGCTCCTTCGGTGAAACCAAACCCAGCGACACCACCATAGACAACCAGGGTTCCCCGGCGAAGGGCTGCACCCACTTGTTTGCAACTGTTTATTGTTTCGGAGTAATCAGGGTTCTTTTTTGCATCAATTTTTGGGCTGATTGTTACGATGATTATGTCGCTTTGCTCAACTGCACTTTTCAGTTCGCTTGTCGCGGTCAACTGTTTTGCTCTTACGAAGCCTTTGAGTTTAGATTCAACGTCGCGGTCAGAGAAAAACGCGTTCCCCTTCGATAATCGTTTGACTACGCTTTGATCCGCGTCTGCGCATATGACTTTGAAGCCTGCTTCAGCAAAAGTCACGGCATAAAGAATGCCTCGTTGCCCGCTTCCTATGACACTTACCGTGTATTTTCCACGCTTATCGGGCGTGTCTACTTCTTCTGTTTTCAAGTGCAGGACTGAGGACAAAGTACTCGCCACTTTTTACAGAATACGCGGTCTTTCTTAAATGGTTTCAAGTATTCTCTCAAGTTTTGAAGTGTACTCTGCGACCAGTTTAGCGGCTCTTTGCTGTGTTTTTGCTTCTGCGTACATTCTGAAAGCAGGTTCTGTTCCGCTTGGTCTCAGCAGGATGGCGCTTTTGTCTTCAAACCAGATTTTTGCGCCGTCAAGAGTGTTTATGTTTGCGCCCTTAAGTTGCTCAAGCAGTTTTTCCAGCAATTTCTGTTTCTTTTTGTCTGGGCATTCTACCTTTCCTTTCTCGATGAAGTATTGAGGCTGTTCCGCGACGAGTTTTGAAAGCTTCTCTCCAGTTTCAGCCATGATGTTCAAGATTAGAGCGGTAGTCATGGCTCCATCGCGCACTGCTTGATGCGGACCGTAGAAGATGCCGCCGTTTTCTTCTCCGCCCAGTTTTGCGTTGATTTCTTTCATTTTTTGTGAGACGGTGACGCTTCCCACTTTGGTCCAGACGATTTCGCCTTTGTAAGCGTCTGCAGTGTCTTTGATAAGCGTCGAAGAACTTACTGGCGTGACTATCTGCGAGTTGGGGTTTTTCAGTAGAAACTGTTTTTCAACCACGGCGAAGGTCTTGTCTCCCATGTGAATCTGCCCAGTTTCGTCCACGAAAATGGAGCGGTCTGCGTCGCCGTCGAAGGCTACGCCTAAGTCTGCGCCTACTGCCTTCACGGTTCTGGCGAGTTCCTCAAGGTTTTCTGGGCGTGGCTCAGGCATTCTTCCGGGGAAGGTTCCGTCGATGTTTGCGTTCATGCTGGTGATTTTGCAGCCTAAATCTCGCAGAAGAATTGGCGCTGTTAAGCCGCCGACGCTGTTAGCGGCATCAACCACGACGTGGAAGTGTTTTTTTGCGATTTTGGTGGTGTTTACGTGCTTCTTTATGGCTTCTATATATTCGGCGTTTATTCCGGGGAGTTCATGAGTGGCGCCTAGCTGGTTCCATTCGGCAAACTTTGCCTTCTCTTCAAAGTATATGTTTTCGATTTCGATCTCTTGCTCATGGCTCGTTTCGATGCCGTCGCTCCAGATGACTTTTATGCCGTTGTATTCTGGCGGGTTATGTGAAGCGGTTATTATTACTGCGCCGTGCATTTTGTGGTTTTTGACTGCGAATTGCAGTGCTGGTGTGGGTGCCATTCCTGCGTTGTATACGTTGCATCCTATGGCTGTTAGTCCTGAGGTGACTGCTCTGGAAAACATTGGTCCGCTTGTTCTGGCGTCATAGCCAATGAGCAGGTTCTTCTTTTTCCCGAAGAAGGTTCCGATGGCTAAGCCTACTTTGACTGCTATTTCGGGGGTTAATTCTTTGTTGACGGTTCCTCGGATGCCGTTTGTTCCGAAAAGTTTTCTCTGGCTCATAACTCTCAATCTCCACTGTTTAACATATACTTTTGGATTTTAATTTTAACGTGTCTTCAGACACTTCTTTGGCGGGGCAGACCGTAACTTTTTCAGAGAGGGAGACGCCGTCTTTGACTTTTGCTTGGTCGGCGATGATGCAGCCTTGGGCGATTTTGACTTTTTTTCCTATTATTGCGCCTTCGCCTATGAGTGCGCCGCTTATGATTGTGAAGTCATCTATTTTTGCGTCTTCAAAGATCACAGAGTTGCTTATCTCTGTGTTTTTCCCCACGGTCACGTTTTTCCCCAAAACCGCGTATGGTCCGATGATGGAGTTTTCTCCTATGGTTACGCCTTCGTCTAGCGCGACGGGATTCTTTAACTCAAACTTGCCTTTTTTCCGATGCCTTTGTTTGTCTGCGAGGGCGTCAAGCAGAATCTTGTTTGTCATCAGGTACTCTTCCGGTTTGCCTATGTCTATCCACAAACCGCCGACCTTATGGCTGTAAAGGGCGTTTTTCTCGGCTATTCGCGGGAAAACCTCACGCTCCATCGACACCGCTCTTCCCGCGGGGATGTACTCAAAAACCTTCGGGCTTAGAACGTAGACGCCTACGTTTATGAGGTTGGTCGGCGCGGTTTCCTTGGGCGGTTTCTCAATGAACCGTTTAATGCGGTTGCCCGCTGCCAATTCGGCTACGCCGTACCTGCTGGGGTCTTCTGCCTCGTGAAGGGCAATTGTAGCCACCGCTTTCCCTTCCCTGTGGCTTTCAAGCATTTCTCTGTAGCTTAAGTCGGCGAATATGTCGCCGTTCAAAACCAAGAAGGGTTCATCGTATCCGAGGAGTTTTTCAGCCTTCTTTACGGGTCCAGCTGTTCCAAGGGGCATCTTAGGCGGGTCAAGTGAATACTTTATATTTAAGCCGCAATTCGATAGTTGCTGCTGCTTAATATAAAACTCTGTTAACCCGTTAACCGCTAGCACAGCCTCGTCAATGCCATTCTGGGCGAGTCGTTCAAAAGTCCATTGAAGCAAAGGTTTGTTGACTATTGGAAAAAGAGCCTTAGGTCTCGTGCACGTTAATGGTCTCAGTCTGGTGCCGAATCCGCCTATGAGGATTAACGCTTTCAGTTGACTTCACACCTTCCAAGTAGCAGGTCTAGTATTCACTATTTTCGGGATATAAACAGTTTGAAAAACGGCGCATTTTATTCCCACTCTATGGTTGCGGGCGGCTTGTGCGTTATGTCATAAACGACGCGGGTAACTTCAGGAACTTCATTAGTTATCCTTGTCGAAATCTTCTCCAGCACTGGATAAGGAATCTGCGCAAAGTTGGCAGTCATGGCTTCCCGACTCTCCGCGGCTCTGACCGCCACCACATAGCCGTAAGCTCTAGCGTCGCCTTTGACGCCTGTGGCTTTGGTGTCGGTTAAGACAGCGAAGTACTGCCACAAGTTTTCTTGCAAGCCGTTTTTCTCGATTTCTTCTCGCACGATGGCGTCGGCTTTCTTTGCCACTTTAACTTTTTCCTCTGTTAATTCGCCTATTATCCTGACTGCCAATCCGGGACCTGGAAACGGTTGCCGGTTGACCAATTCTCTGGGTAAACCAAGCATTTTGGCGACTCTCCTCACTTCGTCCTTGTACAAGTCGCGGAGGGGTTCAACGATTTTTTTGAATTTGATTTTAGCAGGCAGTCCTGCAACGTTATGATGCGTCTTGATTTTCTCAGAGTTCTTTCTGAAACCTGACTCGATTCTGTCTGGGTAAATGGTTCCCTGAATAAGGTATTCAGCGCCTGTTTCTTCCGCTGTTTCTTCGAAGACTCGTATGAACTCTTCCCCGATGACTCTGCGCTTCTTTTCTGGGTCAGTTACACCCTTCAATTTCTCCATGAACCGTTTCTGCGCATTTGCCATTACAAAGTTGATTTTGAACTTCTGGAACGTGTCTTTGATGGCTTCGGGTTCGCCTTCCCGCATGAACCCGTGGTCAACAAAAACCGCTGTGAGCTTGTCGCCTAATGCTTGGGCTGCTAAGGCTGTGGCGACGCTGGAGTCGATGCCTCCGCTTAAGCCTATTAT
>CAYGVV010000136.1:0-5681 GCA_964353395.1 uncultured Candidatus Bathyarchaeia archaeon
CAACAGGATTTTCATTCTCTCTCTCTCCGAAAATCTTTTTCGCCCGCCAAAGCCCCAGCAAACCCACAAGGTCGGTTATTGTTCAGTAATTAATACAGTGGCAAGTATTATCTAAACTATGTACTTTCCGGTTTTCTCAAAATTCCTGACAATCTGCATCACGCGTTTAGGCGCGTTGGCGGCTTCAAGCGGTATGTCCCTGAGCAGAACCCATGGAGACTTGCGCGCCAGAACCGTAGCCGCATGCTCTTCGCCAAAGCATTTCCCAGCCACAAGCACCACTTGGCGCCTGACTTCAACCTCGGAAAGCTCGCCTAACGCGTGCAGGTACTCGTGCAAGAGCAGGTTGTAGACTAACGCGTTCACCAAGCGCTTATTACTCAGTGAGGCTTCCACGATTTCGACCAGAAGCCTGTTCAATACTATGTTGTTGGTTCCGACAGGGTGGTACGCGCCAATTTGAAGCGGCAAGTCATCCAAGAACAGCATCATGCTGCCTCGGCGCTTGCTCAACGCATAGTCCACCGTGTCCTTGACGATTTGCCAGACTTCAGCGTAGCTTCCAGCCGTATCCAAGCGTTCGCGGAATTTGCCTGCAGCGTCTGTTTTGTCTTGGCTCATGTTTCTCGGCTCTCGCAAAAGAAAATGTTGGGAAAGTGCCCTTAAAACGTTGAGGCTTACTGCGGGCTATGCTTAAGGAACAAAAAGCAGATAAATGACTGAAACGTCTGTCTTAACCATTAGAGGAATCTGAAATGGCAAGCAATATCATAGTAAGAGATATCATGGCCAAAGACGTTCAGGTTGTCCGAAACGACACCAGCATGCAAGAAGTAATTGCTACAATGACCAAATACGACCTAAGTTACATCATTGTTGAGATGAGCGGTAAACCAACAGGCATCATAACAGAACACGACATCCTTGTGCGCCTCGTAGGCCAAGGAATAGCACCAAGCGCAGTCATAGCCCGAATGGTATACACCAACCCAATATTTACAATAGATGAAAACGCAACAGTCGAAGAAGCAGTTCAACAAATGAAGCACTGGGGAGTCAAGCACCTACCCGTAACAGGAAAAAAAGGTGAACTTGTTGGAGTACTGACAGCAGACGACGTTATGTTCGCGGTTCCCTCGATGATGTCAACGATGGCAGAGTTATGCCGCCCAGGCTTCAAACGCGTCCGATAGATACTCTTCCTGCTGCTCAGCAAGGAAACTGAAGAACATCAGACGTACGTTTGAAGCTTCAGCTCACAGAAAAATCAGGCAAACGTCGGCTTCGCTTTACCCATTTTTTTGTTCAAACACGCATTGATGAATCCGTAATATTCCGGTGAAGGCTTGCTAGGTCGGCTTTTGAATTCCCCATGGAACTGCGAAGCAAAGAAGAAGTAGCGGTCAGGCAGCTCCAGCGTCTCCATCCTTCTGCCGTCCGTGCTCTTGCCAGAGTAGACCATGCCGTTCTTGCAGAGCACTTCGAGGTAGTCGAGGTTGACTTCGAACCTGTGGCGGTGGCGCTCATACACTTCTTCAGTCTTGTACAGGCGGTCCGCCAAGGTGTCTTTCTCCAGTACTATTTTGTGTGCTCCCAAGCGCATGGTGGCTCCTTTGATTTCTATTCCACGCTGCTCAGGCATCAAGTCTATGACTGGGTGCGGCGTGTTCGGGTTGATTTCTGTGCTGTTTGCGTCTTTCAAACCGCAGATGTTTCTGGCGAACTCGATGGTTGCCATCTGGAAGCCGTAGCATATGCCTA
Organism: uncultured Candidatus Bathyarchaeia archaeon; assembly: GCA_964353395.1. Lineage (GTDB taxonomy): Archaea > Thermoproteota > Bathyarchaeia > Bathyarchaeales > Bathycorpusculaceae > JADGNF01. The sequence continues at coordinate 1,762 of CAYGVV010000136.1, forward strand.
AGAATGGGATGTCGTTTTCTCTGGCAAGTTTTATCGCTACGATTTTTCCTTCGGTGCCTCTGGGTCCGAACCCGTAGGGAACGAATATCCCGTCGTAGTTTTTCAGGTCGTCTATGCACTGTGGGTTCTGCTCGAACTTCTCAGCTTCCAGGTACGAGATGCACACGTGCGTCTTGCATGCTCCGCCTCCGTGTCTGAGGGCTTCGCTCATGCTGACGTAGCTGTCCGATAAGCCTGCGTACTTGCCGATGAGGGCTATGTTGACTTCGTGTTCGGGCTTTACTATGGCGTCGACGAATGTTTTCCACTGGCCAAAATCCGCGGCGCCACATTGAGTGTAGCCGAATCGTTGGCAGATGAAGTCGCCCATGCCTTGTTTGTCCAAGATAAGGGGCACTTGATAGACTGATTCTGCGTTGTAACTGCAGAACACGGCGCTTTCGGGTATGGTGCCAAACAACGCGATTTTCCGCAAAGCCTCAGCATCTATCATTTTTGGGCTGCGCGCAACTATGGTGTCGGGTTGGATACCGATGCGTCTGAGTTCGTTGACGCTGTGCTGCAGGGGTTTGGTCTTCATTTCCTGCGTCACGTCCAAGATTGGCACGAGTGCCAAGTGCACGTACAGGGTGTTTTCGTAGCCTTCTTCCATGCGCATCTGCCGAATGGCTTCAAGGAAAGGTAAGCCTTCGATGTCGCCTACTGTGCCGCCTACCTCGGTGAGGACAACGTCGACGTTATTGTTTTTCCCGATTGCCCTTATCCTGTGTTTGATTTCATTTGTGATGTGCGGGATTATTTGGACGCATCTTCCGAGGAAGTCGCCTCGGCGTTCCTTCTCGATGACTGACTGGTAAACCATGCCTGTGGTGAGGTTGTTTTCCTGTTTCAGGCTGAGGTCTAGGAAGCGTTCGTACCAGCCGAGGTCTAGGTCGGTTTCGCCGCCGTCGTCTGTTACGAAGACTTCCCCGTGCATATACGGGTTCATGGTGCCTGCGTCAACGTTCACGTAGGGGTCGATTTTCATGACCGTGACTTTTAATCCTCGTGCTTGAAGCATTTTGCCGATTGAGGAGGTTAGTATGCCCTTGCCAACTGAACTTAAAACTCCGCCCGTTACGAAAATGTATTTCACCATGCCCGTTCGCTCCAACTAATGAACTACACTTCTCGTTAGAAATGCAATATAACTCTTTTGTGCAAGAAAATGGATAAATGTCCATAATCACTGATTTTCCAGTGCGCAAATGTTGAAAGGATAATGGCTGATGCTTGCGACCTAGTGCCTGCGGCGCCACAGAAACGCGCGGACAAGCAGCCAAACGCCCACTATGATTATGATAATTGCCCACCAAGATGACCAATTAGGAGTTATTTTGTAGATTTGTGACAGCAAGAAAGTTAAGCCGATGGCGATGATTATTATGCCTATGAATAGGGTTGCGAGGCCTCCTCCGCCTGTTCTCGCGTGGGCGTAGTATTCGTCTCTGTGGTGCCTGTGTCTCCGGTAGGGACCGGTTTCCTCTTGTCCTGTGTTGAGGGGAGCGCCGCATTTGCTGCAGACGTTGGCGTCATCAGGGTTTAAGGTGCCGCATTTGGTGCAATAAACCATTTTTGATCATCTTCCTTGGTTACACTATCGCTGGAAAGTGTTCATAAGACTTTTGGTCGTCAAATGCTAGTTGTTTTTAGATTTGTCGCATCTTTGCGGTGTTTTCTCAAGATGAGTGTTACCGCTGCAATGATGCCTATGGGGCAGGAGACTCTGTGGTTCTGAAGGGCTTCAAAACCGGGTAGCGGTCAATGTTGCCAGGGTTGATGAAGAAGGGTGTGTCGCCTATTCCTGAACCGTTGATTTCGGTGGCGTTCGGATACCTTGACCAGTAGTCGCTCCAGTAGTTGCCGCTTGTTCCGTTGTCCCATGTGTTGGATTCAGATCCGCCGAACCAGGGGTTAGACGCTTGAAGCCCATCTTTCACTTTGTTGTTGATGAAGTCGTTGTGGTAGAAAGTGCTGTTTTTGGAGCCGCTTACTCTTGCGCCGAAGCCATCGTTTTCTTTGAGCAGGTTTCCCACGATGAGGTTATCGCTTCCGCCGATTACGTCTACGCCTCCTCCTCCGTCCACTATGCCCGCTCCGTTGCCAAAAAAGTCATTATCAGAAACGACATTTTCATTTCCGTTGTGAAATTCAACTCCGAACCAAATGTTTGCTGTCAGGGTGTTTTTGGTGATGGTGTTGCGGTGGGAAGAGTACGTGATAATGCCATGGCCAGCGTTGTTTGTTACCCGGTTCTGAATTATTTGGAAGTCGCTGCAATTTGAAAGCTTGATTCCGCTGTTGCGGTTGTTTGCCAAATCGTTTCCAGCTATGGTGTTATTTTGGGAGTCTGAGACGGTTATGCCGAAACCGTTGCCTGTCAGGTTGTTCTGAGCAATGACGGAGTTTGTGGTGGAAAAGAGCATTACGGCAACCTCGTTGTTAAGGAGGGTTAGGTTTTTCACCGTAATGTTTTTGCAGCTTATCAAGACAACAAGTCCAGCGTCCAAGGGAACAGTTTTATCTGCCACGTTGATCCAGTAGCAGACGGGCTTGCCTTGCACCGTGTTTGAGGCGTCGAGATCTTCGTTTCCCGAGATGCCAGCGATGTTTACTGTGTTGTTTTCGAAACGGTTGTTTCTAAGCACAGTGCCGCTTGAATATGACAACTGAATCCCGTACTCCTTGTTGTCCGCAATGAGGTTATCGGAAACTACGTTGCCGCTTCCGGAGTTGAACTCTATACCTCCTTTCGCGTTTGCAGTTATCCTGTTTCCAGTTATGATGTTGTCTGAGCCATGGTAGAAGTAGATAGCTGGGTCTCCAGAGTTGCCAATAGCGGTGCTTCCAGTTATGTTGTTTCCCGTGATTGTAATGTTTGAACTCATACCCACGTTTATGGCTACGCCGAATCCTACAATCTGCAAATTCCTAATTGTTACGTTGTCTAAGTGCTCATCTATGTCTATCCCGCGCTCCGACATCGGCGTTCCCTGCAAGGAGTGGCCAGCTCCATCTATGACAACATTGCTTTCACTCACACGAATAGTGTAATTGTTAACGTCTCTTGTAAGAGTGTAGACGTTTCCGTTTTGCTGAATCATATCCGTCAGGTTGGCTCCGTCGTTGATGTGTATGGTCGGTGGCGGAGGCGAAGGCAGACGAGGTACCTTGCCACTATCGAATGGCAGTCGAGTCGATAGACGAGACGATATCAAAATGACGCATACAAGAAGAATTAAAGATAGCGCGAGAACTGCCCTCTTATTCATGCGCCCACCTGTGGATTACTATTGTGCGCAGTCTGCTTTTAGCTCTGTTTGTTAGAGCAGTCGGTTCTCCCAAAAGAACAGAATCATGTATGCAGTATGCATATGGCTTGCAGTAGCAGAAGATGAAGACGTTATACCCAGTCAGGTGGCGATGTCAACCCGAAGTCCGTCTTCACATGACCGTTTTCTTCTAAGGATAGACGGGTCAAACCAACTTAAAAAGAGTGATGGAGAATTGCTCTATCACCTTTTCTCTATTCTTAGCCTACGCAACAGTATTCCATATTGACGACGTAAGCGTTGTGTGGTCTATCATTTTGTTGGCTTCTGTGTCAATCTCCTTCATCTCTTTGTGTTTCATTAATCCTGTAATAAACTTCTCCTGCTCTTCTTCGCTTTTGAATTCCCACATTTCAACGTATGAGCCAGTTACTCCACCGTATTCTTGCTGGAAAAGTCGAAACGATTTCACTCCTTCAAAAACCTTCGGGTTTGCCTTCTTGAATTTGAGGAATTTTTTCATCAAAGCCTGAAATTCCGTTAACTTTTCGTATTTGACCACATATGTTGAAACATAGACTTTATTCATATTTCTGTTCACCTCCACAT
>CAYGVV010000137.1:0-5653 GCA_964353395.1 uncultured Candidatus Bathyarchaeia archaeon
ATGCTGTTGGTTTTCAACGTTACACTTGTGTATGGTGCACCAGGAACTCCACCAGAGCAGATTTCGCTGTTTCAGACAGCTTGGTTCCTTGAGTCCTTGTTCACGCAGACTTTTGTCATTTTCGTGATTAGAACGCGAAAGTCGCCTTTCTGGAAGAGCAAACCGAGCAAACTGTTGGTGTTTAGTAGCTTGAGCGTTTTGGTTTTTGCGTTGATTATTCCGTTCACAGCTATAGGTGAAGAATACTTTGGGTTTGTGCGTCCTCCACCATTGTTCCTAGCGATTTTGGCGTTGCTTGTAGGAACCTACTTGGTTTTTGCTGAGGTTGTTAAGCGGTGGTTCTACAAGCGGCATTCGTATCGGATTGAGCAGGTTTTGATTCCTAAGCGCAGAGTGCTTTACTTGAGTAGGAACTCAAGGCTTGTTCAGGACATTGTGGCGGTGGTGTGTCTCCGTTCTGAAAGCGAAATCTCATTTGATTCCCTTCTTGAAGACTTGGCGAGGAGTTTAAGCTATCCGATTGATTCGGATCAGGTTTTGCAGAACCTGCAGCATCTGCGGCGTGGAGGCTTAGTCAGCGTTGATTGGCATCAGAGAGTAATCAAGCGTGAAGGACCAATGAAGGAATACGTGACCAATCGAGTGGTGGCAAGCGAGATGTGGCCGATGGTATTTGAGGATTGGCTGAAAATAGACAAGGCAGTTCAAGGCAAATATGGCAAAGTGAACACGGAGTACTTGGAACTGCTTTCTCCAAGACAACAACGCTAAAAGATTGTGCTCTCTAGTGCTCGGAAAAGACTATAGCCCCCTTATATATAGGCTGAAAAACTGGTTTCAATGTCTTCGGTTTTGTTAGTGTGATTTTGTGTATGCTTGCTTGGACAGTTTCGTTTCTTTTGTCCGGCAGGAATGCCTAGCTGTTTTGACAAGAACGATTGTGTCAAAATAACAACATGGAACTGAAAACGAGTAAAAACGAGGTTGTTAGTACATCTTCGTTAAGAGCTGCTCTAAGTTACAGAGTCGAAAACTATCTTAATCAATATTGATATACCAATAGCTGACATTAAGACGACTATGGAAACAAAAGCGAAATTATATTCCACGCTGAGCGTATCTGAAACCAATAGAAGCAAGAAACTAAACAATATGGGTAACATCAAAAAAAGCATGCTTGATGGAATGTGATTCTTTACTCGTTTTATTGTTTCTTCTGTTTTGTGATGTTTTCCGATAATTCCTTCAAGTCTCTTTTGTTCTTCGTCTCTTCCTCTTTCTAGTTCTTGTACTGACCAAGGAAGTCTTCCTTGTCCCTTTAGGGAAAGACGATTTTGGTGGTATCTGTCGGTTATATTCTTAGTCTTTATGTCTTTTTCGAGTGGCTTTCCCCATTCACCATAACTCCATCCCACAATTTTGAACACGTGATTTAATGTAGTCTCTTCTAATGACTGATTGCGGTTTTCCAAACTCTGAATCCTGAAAATAATGACGGCAATTGCTACAGACAACAGTGCAGACATTCCCTGAATTATTGAACCGAATATTGACACAGCGTTGTTCTTGTTAAAACTTGAAAACCCAATAGCGTAGTAATTGATCCATATTATAGTTATTAAGAAAAAGATGATTAAAGGAATTGCAAATTGAATTCTTTGAAAAGTATCTTTTGTCATCATTAAGGTCAAAAAAAGTAGGTGGAAGTTGCTTAAAATTTTGCTGGTAAGATTTTTGTTGAGTATTGTAGCTCCTATAATAAGTGTTTTGCTATTGCTATTAGCCTCGGTTTCCGCATCAGCACTTTCGCCAGTACGCTGAGTTTTGCGCCTCTTGCGAATTCGATTATGTCTTCTGGCTTCAGCGCGTCCACTAGGTCGTTTAAGTCATGGTCCGAGAGTTTCTCCAGCGTCTCCCTGAGCTTCTCGACTCTTTTGAGGTGGTTTCCTCTTTCCTCCCACCATACATCGTTGTATTTCGACAGCGCCTTTTTTGATACGTCGTTCTTCTTTAGGCATTCGGCGATGACGTCCGCCGCCATCTGCCCTGAAATAACAGCCTCTTTGATGCCTCCGCCATGTATCGGGTTCACATGGTTCGCTGCTTCCCCGCAGAGCACGAAGCCGTTGGTAACCATGTCTTTCACCATTCCGCCGACGGGAACGCAGCCAGCGTTCACTTCCAGTATCGAGCCTTTGCTTATTTCAGGGTGCAGCTTCATGAACTCGTTCAAGTAGACTCCCGGCTTCTTTTCTTGCGGAATTATTCCAAGCCCGACGTTTGCCCTGTGCTCTCCTTTCGGGAAAACCCACACGTATCCTCTCGGCGCCAGCACGCTTGACAGGTAAATGTGGATGAGGTCAGGCACCATGTCGACATTTGCCATTTCATACTGAATGCAGGAGTCAACCAAGTTCAACTTTGAGAACACGCCTAAAGCTTGGTTTCTCAGCGGGGACTCAGCGCCAGTTGCGCAGACAACGACTTTTGCTTTTTCCTCGAACTCGTTGCCCATAAATTCGCCTTTTACTCCGACGAAGTAACCATTGTCGTCCTTTAGTAAACCCGAAACGAACGTGTTAGCTTGCACTTGTGCTCCAGCTTTTGTGGCTTCTTCCGCGAGCCACTTGTCGAAGACCTTACGCTCAAGCACGAAACCGCCTTCGGACAGAATGACATCCAAGTGCCTGCCGTCAGGGGCATACAATCTTGCGCCTTTGATTTTTTGGGCGATGCACCTTTCTGGGATTTTGCCCACGAAGTTCTGGGAAGCCTCGCTTAAGCCTTCGCCGCAACGCTTTGGAGAACCTATTTCGGCTCTTTTGTCGTAGACTTTGACGGAGAATCCGTTCTCTGCCAGTTTCTTCGCGCAGGCAGTTCCTGCTGGTCCAGCGCCGATTACTATGACGTCGTTCATTCCTTGGTCACCTTTATGGCTTCTACTGGGCAGGCTTTTTCGCAGATGCCGCACAGCGTGCACAATTTCTCGTCATATATCACGTTGTCTTTTAATTCTAAAGCCGCAACTGGGCAAACAGAGACGCACCCTCCGCATCGGAGGCACTTGTTGTTGTTTATGTTCCAAGTCATTGAAACCATCAACCCATGAGCAGCGATATATTTTTTATACCTAGTTGTATAAGTAAACCCATATAAATCATGAAGTAAGCCCCACTACACCAAGTGTGGTCCAATGGCAACACAGATAACGTTAAGCATGGAACTCCGCAAACTCATCGAAGCCCGACTAGAACAAACCCTGAAAGGCATAGAAGACACACTTGAGAAAATAATGGAAAAACAAGAACTCAACCCACAAGCACTCCAAGAAGAGCTGAAAAGCCTCGAAGAAAGCTTCAACCTCCTGTTTCAAAAGTGGAATCTCGAAATCCTTTACACGCTTTTCTTGAAAGGAGCCATAGGCTTCGGAGAACTAAAAAAAGTCCTAGGCGTCAACTCGCGCACCCTCTCCGACAAACTCAAAATGCTCAACAAACACGGCTACATCAAAAGAGATGTGGACAATGGACCGCCCTTAAGAGTGAAATACGCTTTAACGGTGAAAGGCAAAAACACTGTCCTGCTCGCGTTGCCTTTACTGTATTATTCAAGCTCAACCGAGTACCCAGCTGCAGACGAATCACAGAAGCAAGTTTAGCTTTGGTGCTTCAGACGCACGTTAACCTTCGTGGTTTCCTTCACCGTTTCAAAAATCATGCATGTCAACGTCTTCTCTAAGCCGCTGATAAGCCGCAGTTTGTCTACCACAAACTTCCCTATTGCATCGACGCTTTCCGCTCTGAGCTTCACCAGCAAGTCCCAGTCACCCGTGATTATGTGTACCTCCTGTACTTCTGCGAATTTGCTGATTTCCTCAGCCACAGTCCTCTGCGAGACGGGGACCCCATCAGCTTTGGACCTGTACGACACAGACGCTAGAATAAACGCTGAGGTTCCCGCGCCCAACTTCTCAGCAGCCACAATCGCCCTGTAACTCTTTATGATGCCCTGTTGCTCCATGCGTTTAGTTTTCGCGAAAACCGTTGTCAACGGCGCATTGATTTTCTTGGCTATCTGTTTAGCGGTGAGTTTGCTGTCCTCCTGAATCAACGCCAGTATGGCTAAGTCCTTTTCATCAAGCTTAATGGACATAATTGTAATTATTACAATCTATAGTATAAAAGGTTATAGTTTTTTGGAATATTTACCAACTTTTTTATAATAAATTTATTATCTAGCCTGCACATTCACATCAGCAACAAACAGTAACACTCCCAACGGAGAATAACCAATTGAAATCCCAAACAATCCAAATCCCTAAACCCTTAGAACAACTCACAGAAACCGAACTGCAAAGGAAAACATGCATAGGCAAAATTATGACCCACACCCTGCAGTCGCTCACGTCCACGTTCATCGACAGCGGCTTCCAATGGCTGCTCCCCGTGGCGCTGTCACAAAGCACTGACCCGTTGTGGCCCGACCCAGGAGCATCAATCGATAAACGCATCGAAGTCGACATCTACGGAAAAACCGTCCGCACAACCGCCAGCATGATTATCCACAAACTCATCGCCTCATCACTGGCATACCCGAAACTCTTCATTTTATCGCCGAACATACGCATCGAGAAACCAGAACGCGCACACACAGGCAAACACATCTACGAATTCACACAGCTAGACTTCGAAGCCCGAGATGCCACATCAAAAGAAATCTTTGCCCTCGTCGAAGACGCACTCATCCGCTTAGTAACCAGCCTCAAAAAGGACATGAAAACCGAATTAACCACCCTCTGCCGCTGCAACACCCTGAAAGTCCCCAAAAAACCATTCAAAATCTTCGACAAGGCAGAACTGGAAGCAGAGTTCGGCGCAGACTGGGAAGCCGACCTCGCAGCCAAAATCGCAGAGCCAGTTTGGGTCACAAACATACCCCGAGAATTCTACGACTATGAAGATTTCCAGACGGGCAAATGGGACAACTACGACCTCTTCTTGCCCCAATACGGCGAAGTGCTGTCAGGCGCCAAACGAGAATGGGAATACGCCAAGATACTCAAGAAAATCGAACGCGACAAAGTCAACAAAGACAACTACGCCCTACTGCTTAAACTGGCAAAGCAAGGCAAGCTCAAACCCTCAGCAGGCGCAGGAATCGGCATTGAACGCCTAGTAAGCTGGGTAACTGGAGTCCAACACATAGCCGAAACACAGCCATTTCCAAGAGTACCCGGAACAGTGCATGACCTGTAGGACAGTGTAAAGATCCGCCATGCTAAACCACACAATCCTCAACTTTTTCCTTTTCTTGCACAAAGTTTATCATTTACCTATGCAACTCACAGAGAGGAATGCAATCTAAAATGTCTAAAAATGTTGGATGCATGCTGAAACACAACTTCCATCGGCAATGCATCAACTGTACGAATATAGTCAGGTGAAGAAAATGAATCCATACCTTGAAGCGTTACAACCAAAACTAAGCAAAAATGGCTTCCAAAAACTGAGCGCTATAGCCAATCCAAACGTTCACGAATTCATCGCCAAAGCTTGCGACCTCTGTCACGCTGAGCGAATCTTCGTCTGCAGCGATTCTGCTGAAGACATCAGTTATATCCGGCAGCAAGCAATCGCCTCTGGCGAGGAAAGAG
>CAYGVV010000138.1:0-5645 GCA_964353395.1 uncultured Candidatus Bathyarchaeia archaeon
AGCAACTGCCGACGGATGTTCATATTGTTGCAAGATAGGTTGTATGACTGCCATAAAACAAGCCTTGTTGCTAGATAAGACAGTACCAGAGGCAGAGCCCTGGATTTTCTATACTGATGTAAGGGCGCATGGCAAGGGTTACGAGGAATTTTATGCAAAGGCTAGAGAACACCTCACCATTTTTGTAAGAGGCCGGGCGGCTGAAGTCATACCGAACGGTAATTCCCTCATAGTAAAGGCAGAGGATACGTTATTAGGGAAACATATTGAAGAGACCTTCGATCTGGTTGTGCTCAGTCCCGCTCTTGTTCCTAACAAAGGAGCCAAAGAACTGGCCGATATGCTTGGTATTGACTTGGGACCTGATGGTTTCTTCTTGGAGGCTCATCACAAGCTCAGAGGAGTCGAAACGAAGAGAGAGGGCATCTACGTAGCTGGGGCTGCTCAAGGTCCAAAGGACGTACGGGAAACCACGATGGAATCCATGGCTACTGCTTCTAAGGTTGCAACCTTTCTCGGCAAGGGAGAAATATCAGTTTCTCCTGAAGTGGCGTTTCTGATTCCCGAGAGATGCGACCTCTGTGGAATTTGCATTGATCGGTGTCCCACCAGAGCTGTCAGTAAAGGGAAGAGCGAAGTCGTCATAGACCCTGTATCCTGCATTGGGTGCGGTATATGCGTTCCAACCTGTCCAAAAGAAGCTATAGATCTGAAAAACACCACTGAGGAACAATTGATCGCTCAGATCAAAGGAATCGTTGAGGGAGAAGAGACGGCGCCCAGGATAATCGCATTCGTAGAGAAAATGACAGCCTATGGTTCGGCTGACTTAGGAGGACAAAGTAGGCGAAGCTATTCTCCTGAGGTAAGAATAGTAAGAGTACCAAGTATAGGCCGTCTAGGGATCAAACACGTTCTCCATGCCTTCGCAGCAGGGGCCGACGGCGTTATCTTTGTAGAGGGAGACGACAGTATATTCAAAGAGGACAAGGTGAGAGAACGCGTCATCCAGTTCAAGAAGGATCTGGGCAAATTTGGAATACAGCCCCTTAGACTGCAGCCTACCACCACGACTCTTCCTCAATACGAAAAGATATTGGCTCTCTTCGACGACTTTGTAGAGCGAATCAAAAAAATGGGCCCCATAACCCGAGAGAAGCGTGAAGAGGTTAAAAAATACCTTGAGGGTGAGAAAATTGTCGCATGAAAAAGACAAACTTGCCGCAGAAGCGAAAACCACCCAGCCAGTCGCGCGGGAGGAATCCAGAAGGGATTTCCTTAAAGAAGTCATGAAAATGCCAGGGGGAGAAAAAATACTCGAATGCATTCAATGCGGTTCATGTGCAGGCGGGTGCCCAACTAGGTTCGCTATGGATTATTCTCCAATGCAAATCATAAAAATGATAAATCTGGGCATGAAAGAACAAGTCTTATCAAGCTCAACAATTTGGGTTTGCTCAGTTTGTTACACTTGCGCCACTCGTTGTCCAAGAGATGTAAACTTTACCATGCTTATGATGTCTCTCAAAAACGAAGCTATTCGATCGAATCTGGTCAAGAACGGAACAAATGCCAAGTTCCACGAGTATTTCTTTGAAGTGGTAAATAAATACGGAAGAACACACGAGCTCGAGCTTTTGTACAGACTCTTGGACAAGACTGATGTCAGCGGTTTTCTACACAACGCCAGGATGGGATTGAGACTGCTAAGAAAAGGAAAAATGCCAATTAAAGCCCCAAGGATCGAACAGATCCCGTGGGTTTCAAAAATGCTTGAAAAGACCGAGGAGAAGGGAGCTCAATGAAGTACGCCTACTATCCCGGATGTTCCGTAAAATCCTCAATGAAAGAGTACGAAGAATCAGCCAAAGCGATAAGCGAGGTTTTGGAGTTAGAACTTGTCGAAATACCTGACTGGAATTGTTGCGGATCTGTGGATGCAGTTTATTCGTTTAAACCACTGTACTCTGTAGCCTTGGCGGCCAGAAACTTGGCTTTGGCAGAAAAAATGCAAATGGACCTCACAACTCTCTGCAGCGCCTGTTATTACACTTTGGCCCGAACCAACAAGATTCTTAAAGAAGACCCTGGAACAAAAAGCAAAGTCGATGATGCCCTCAGAAACGCCGGGCTCACCTACGGCGGCGGGGTTAGAGTAAGGCATTTTGCCGAAGTCCTCTTGTCCGACACGGGTCTCCAAAAAATAAAGGAGAAAGTCAAGGTTCCACTGAGTTCACTCAAAGTGGCTTCTTATTACGGTTGTTTCATGGTTAGACCCCCCAACATCTGCAATTTTGATAATCCTGAGCACCCAAAGCGTTTAGAAGAACTAGTTGCAACTTTGGGAGCTACAAAAGTTGATTATTACGGCAAAACCCGGTGTTGCGGAGGTTCGCTGGGCATAACGGACGAAGAGATAATGCTACATATGTCTAGGGATATCCTGCTCAGCGCAAAGAATGCCGGAGCCAACTGTATGACGACTGCTTGCACTCTGTGCCATGTTAATTTGGACGCAAGACAGAAAGACGTAGAAGCGCGTTTCAATGTTGGAATAGACCTTCCGGTGCTTCATTTCACCCAACTCATCGGCTTAGCCTTTGGAATAGAGCCGAAGCAGCTTGGGCTGCATAGAAATTGCGTGTCTCCAAAGATTCTTCCTTTGACTGTAGCTAATGCCAAGATTGGCATGCGCAGAGATAGGACCTACTCCAATTTACCCATAAAAGAGTCCTAACTTTTACCGCTAAAACTTCTAGAAAGAACACGCCAAGTCTCAAGCAATTTCTCATCAAAATACGCAATCTTGTCTTTCTCCCTATCCGATTCTACTCGCAAAGTTGGGTTCTTAAACTATAATAGTTAGCGGGGTGAATATTTGCTTGGTACATCCCCTGAGTTAAGGAGTCCAGTCAAATTGTTACACCGCACTGGTTTCCGCAGTAATTTGGGGCATCATGCTTGCCAAATATTAGGTCAAAGGAGAGATGCTTTTTCGAATGATTCTTTCCGATAGTGAAGAGAATTGGCAACTGCGTCTTCCAAAACGCATTGAAAGGCTGAACGAGCTTGCCAACAACCTGTGGTGGAGCTGGCATGAGGAGGGCCGACAGGTGTTCCGTTCTCTAGATTATGCCCTGTGGCGAACCAGCGGACATAACCCTGTAAAGCAGTTGCGCGATATCAGTATTGAGAAGCTGGAGTCAGCGGCACGAGATCCTGCATTCCTAGAACTCTATGACTCAGTAATGCCGAAGTTTGATGCTGATATGTCAAAGGGTCGCGATTGGTGCGGCCAGACAAACCCTGACAAACTAGGTGGGCAAATCGCCTATTTTTCGGCCGAGTACGCCATTCATAATTCTCTTCCCATATACGCAGGAGGACTGGGCGCGTTGGCTGGAGACATCTGCAAAGAAAGTTCGGACCGAGGATTACCGCTGGTAGCAGTCGGATTCATGTATCCGCAGGGCTATTTCCGCCAGCGCATCTCTGCCGAAGGCGAACAACAAGAAGTCTACACGCATCTGGATTTCAATGATGCGCCCATCTCCCCTTGCGCTTGGCCTTTTGGTTGCGGCCCCCTAGTTCCGATTCAACTTGCAGAGCGAGAACTCTACGTTAAAGTGTGGCAGGTACATGTGGGTCGCGTCAACGTGTATCTACTAGATACCAACGTCGAAGAAAACACCCCCCAGGATAGAGCTCTCTCAGCCCGTCTATACACTGCCGACCAAGAAGAGCGGCTACGCCAACTAATCGTCCTAGGCGTGGGCGGAGTGCGTGCATTGCGAGAGCTCCACATAACTCCAGTGGTGTGGCATGCCAACGAAGATCATACTGCTTTCATGATGCTTGAGCGGCTCCGACTAGAAAAGGCAAATGGCACCTCTCTAGATTCAGCCATCGAGAACGTTCGCAGGTGCACAGTTTTCACCACTCACACCCCGGTTCCAGCCGGCCACCATGTTTTCTCAGTTCAACTAATGGACAGCTACTCCAAAAACTTCTGGGAATCTATTGGAGTAGACAGAGACACTTTCCTGAGTCTGGGACAATACGAAGGCTTGGATCCTGGAAAATTCAATCTGACAGCTTTCGCCTTGCGTCTATCTGGTCAATCTAATGCCGTATCCAAACTCCACGGCGAGGTAACTAGAAAAATGTGGCAAGTTCTCTGGCAAAACAAGTCAAAAGAGCAAGTTCCTATTTTATCTGTAACCAACGGTGTCCATCTGCCTAGTTGGCAAGCTCCAGAAATTGCAGAGCTCTGTGAAAAGCATGTAGGCTCAGAATGGCTGCAAAAGCAGGACGATACAGAATTTTGGAGTAGTATAGTTAACGTACCTGACGAAAAGCTCTGGCAAGTTCGCCAACTATTGAAAACTAGATTAATTAATACTATAACTAATAGAGCTCGGCAGCGCTGGATCGAAGACGCGATTCCTTCGCAACAAGTTATTGCGATGGGTTCCCTGCTTGACCCTTATGTTCTGACTATTGCTTTCACCCGCAGATTTACAGAGTACAAACGACCCTACCTGATTCTGTCTGATATTGAAAGACTTAAAAGAATAATTACAGATCCGCTTAGACCAGCGCAAGTAATATTTGCTGGCAAGTCCCATCCCGCCGACTATCAGTCGAAACAGCTTCTCAAGAGAGTGTACCAAGCAGCTATGGATCGAGGTTTTCAGGGGCGCGTCACATTCGTCGAAGACTATGATCTCAACATTGCTCGCGCGTTGGTCCGGGGAGTTGATGTCTGGCTCAACACGCCCAGAAGACTGCAGGAAGCCTGCGGAACCAGCGGAATGAAAGCTTCAATGAATGGGGTACTCAATCTTAGCGTTCGCGACGGATGGTGGAACGAAGCATACAATGGCAAGAACGGCTGGGCAATCGGCGATTCTAAGGGTGGCAGTCCCGCAGAAGAAGATGAAAGTGATGCTAGGTCACTTTATAGTTTGCTGGAAAACGAAATCGTGCCTTTATATTATGACCGCGATCGCTTGGGTGTGCCACGCCAATGGATAAAGATAGTCAAAGAAGCAATAAAATCAGTCAGTCCAGTTTTCAATGCTTGCCGAATGATGAGGGAGTACACCCAGCAAATGTACTTGCCAACTGCTAAGACAGCAAGCATTAAGTAACCTGTGTGTGGATTCTGCTTTAATCTCTTGGCTGTCAGCGCTTTGAAAATGCGAACGGGTTTTCTCAGAGGACTGCCAGCACTTGTTTCCGGCTCGTCATTACGGATGAGCGGAAGAGCCTTGAAGGCTGGAAAATCCAGTAGCTGATCAAAGCTTGTTTATCGGTGAGGTCGGAGATGTTCCAAATCGTAAGTTCGGCTTCATGCCGTCAAACCGGCGAGAGCTTGCTGCCAACTTGCCATAATTGCCGACTGAAAAATCGGGTTTTCATTGGAAGGCTTTCCATATCTCTTCAGAAAATCATCATTCCTTGAATTGCAGACTATAAATATCAAGAAGTGCTTTCACCATTTCAGCATTCCCGTAAATCGAGCTTAGTTTCATAACCAAGTCTGCATGTCTCGTTCGTGCCAAGTTTCTGAGTTGCGGAAGGGCAATGGCAACACCAACCGCCACGCTTGAGGCTGCCGTTTTGCCTGAAGAAATCAAAAC